>JAJUHM010000260.1 GCA_029279925.1 Aquabacterium olei | reverse complement strand
GAAGGCCTCGATGATTTCCTTGAGCTCTTCCAGATCCCCGGGCGTGAGGTGGGAGCCGGGCAACAGGTTGACCTGCGTGGCCAGCGCGGCCGCTGGCGCATCGGGTGAGCCTGTCTCGGGCACAAGGTGGCGCACGATGGCCGTCACGGCGTGCTTCCAGCCGTCCTCGAAGGCGCCGACGTAATCCGGTGTCGACACGTACACCAGCGCCGTGCCATCGAGTTCCGGCTTGCGCGACCGCACCGTCGTCAGGTAGCCGTCCACGTCGTCGCCCTTGGTCTCGGTCAGGCCGGTCGAGCACAGCGCGATGATGCGGGGCGCCGCCCGCTTGTGGATGTTCAGCAATGCGGTCTCGATGTTCTCGTAGCCCCCGAGGATGGTGGTCACCTCGTTCATCGCCGTGGTCTGCAGCGGAATGGCCTCTTTGAAGTGACGCACCAGCAGCACGAGCCCGAAGGAGGTGCAGCCTTGTGAGCCATGCATGACCGGCATGCAACTGTCCAGGCCCATGAACGCATAGCTCGCGCCCAGCGGCTGGCTCATCTTGAGCGGGTTGACCGCGCAGGCCTTCTTCGATTCGACCGTCTTCGCCATGGTGTCGTCCCTTCAGGCGTGGGCCATCATCCCGGCATCGGCCTCATCCCAGGGCGCCGGAATGCGCACCTGCTGCCACACCGGGTTGTGCAAGGCCCGGTCGATCTCGTCGACCAGCTCCACCATGCCTTCGTAGCCGGCATACGGGTGATGCCGCTCCTGGTTGATGTCCAGCCAGGGCATGCGGGCCTTGAGCGCAATGAACTGCGAGCGGCCGCCGGACAGCATGATGTCGGCCCGGGCGTCGCGCAGCATGTTGTACATCTCGCGCGGCGTCATGTCGTCGATCATGTGGGCGTCGTCGCCCATGATCTCCTTGATCTTCTCTTTGTCTTCCTTGGTGGACTTCTTCACCGAGGTGCCGACGATCTCCATGCCGACTTCCTGCAAGGCAGACACCACCGACCAGCTCTTGACCCCACCGGTGATCAGCAGCACGCGCTTGCCCTTGAGCCGGGCGCGGTAGGGCTCCAGTCGCTTCCAGGCCCGTGCTTCTTCCACCTCGATGAGCCGCTCGGTGCGGTCGATCAGATCGGCACCTGCGCCCTGCTGAACCAGCAGTCGGGCAATCTGGCGCAGCGTGTCGCTCATGTCGCCGATGCCGTAGAACGAGCCTTCGAAGTACGGGATCCCCCACTTCTGCTGCATGCGCGTGGCGATGTTGATCATCGACTTCGAGCACACCATCATGTTGACCCTGGCGCGGTGGCTGCTGGCGACCTCGTCGTAGCGGCCGTCGCCCGAGATGCAGCTCAGCACGCGAACCCCCAGCGCATCGAGCAGCGGCCGGATCTGCCACAGCTCGCCCGACAGGTTGTACTCGCCGATGATGTTGATGTCGAAGGGGGTGGTGAACGCCGGCTCCCGGGTGCCGATCACATGGTCGAGGATGGCCTCGCCGCCCAGCTTGTTGCCCAGGTTCTTCGGGCCGGCAAAGCCCGGGCTGTTGACCGGGATCACCGGCTTGCCGAACTTCTCGCTCGCCTTCTTGCACACCGCCTCGATGTCGTCACCGATCAGGGCGGTCACGCAGGTCTGGTAGACGAAGACGGCAGGCGGGTCGTACTTCTCGATGATCTCCCGCACCGACCTGAACAGGCGTTTCTCACCGCCGTAGATCACATCCAGTTCGTTGATGTCGGTGGTGAAGCCCGTGCGGTACAGCATCGAGCCCGAAGAAGCGCTGTGCCGGTTGTCCCAGCTGTTGCCCTCGCAAGCGATCGGGCCGTGCACCAGGTGGGCCACGTCCACGATGGGCTGCAGCGCGATCTTGGCGCCGTCGAAGGCGCACCCCCCGGCGGCCGCACCGGGCGACAGCTGCTTGGTGCAGCCCTTCTTGCGCGCCTTGTCGGTCTTGCCCTGGTTCTTGTCGCAGCCCGGCTCGTCAAAGACATGGGCAATCTTCTGTTTCAGCGAGACGGACATGAGGGGCTCCCGGTTGAGGCGGTTGCCCTGTCCATTGCAGCTTCGATGCCAGCGCCGAAACTCTTTTTAATCAAGCACTTAAGCAAAAGGGCCCGCCTGAGCGAGCCCTTCAAAACCCCACAAACCCGACAAGCGGGCTGTCAGGAACACGCCATCAACCGCCCACCGGGGCCTCGGCACAGCGGCGGGCCAGGTGGGCCAGCGCCTCTTCCACCTGATCGACCAGCACCAGGCAGAGGTCACCCGGCTGCAGGCGCGACAAGGCCGTGTCGATGGCCGCGAACTCGCCGCGGATCTCCTCCACATGCTGCACGCGCTGCGCCCGGCTCAGGCCGTCACGCAGCAGCGCCAGCACCTCGCCATCCTCGCGTCCGCGCTGGCAGGCATCCTGATAGAGGAAGAAGTCGTCGAAGGCCTCACCCAGAATGGCCGTCTGGTCCCGGATGTCCTCGTCGCGGCGGTCGCCTGCGCCACTGATCACCACCGACCGCCGCTTGGCAGGAATGGCGTTGACCGCCGACACCAGCGCCTTCATCGCGTCGGGGTTGTGGCCATAGTCCGCGATCACGGTCGCGCCCCGGTAGTCCATCACATTGAAGCGGCCCGGTGCATTGTCGGAGTCGTTCACGAAGCTGGCCAGGCCGGCACGGATGACCTCCCAGTCCAGACCCGCACTCCAGGCCGCGCCGACCGAGGCCATGACGTTCTCGATCTGGAAACCGATGGTGCCGTTGCGTGTGAGCGGAATGTCGCGCAGGGGCAGGGTCTCGCGCCAACTGCCTTCCGAGACGACGATCGCACCCTCGTCCACGCACAGGGTGCGCTTGCCCTGCGCACGGTGTGCCGCCAGCACCGGGTTGTGCGGGTCCAGCGCGAAGAAGATGATGCCGCCCGGGCACTTGGGCGCCATGGCCACCACGATGGGGTCGGCCGCGTTCAGCACGGCGTAGCCTTCGGGCGCCACGTTCATGACGATCACGCGCTTGAGCACCGCCAGGTCTTCCACCGTGGTGATGTAGTTCAGACCGAGGTGGTCGCCAGCGCCGATGTTGGTCACGACCGCCGTACCGCAGCGGTCGAAGCCCAGCCCCTCGCGCAGGATGCCGCCCCGTGCGGTTTCGAACACCGCCGCGTCCACATCCGGGTGCATCAGCACGTTGCGTGCGCTCTTGGGACCCGAGTAGTCCCCACTGTCGATCTGGCGGCCATTCACGTACACGCCGTCGGTGTTGGTCATGCCCACGCGCAGGCCGTTGGTGGCCAGCAGGTGCGCGGTCAGGCGTGCCGTCGTCGTCTTGCCATTGGTGCCGGTCACCGCCACGATGGGAATGCGCCCGTCGTCGCCCGCCTTGTACAGGTTGGCGATCACGGCTTCGCCCACATTGCGGCCCTTGCCATAGGACGGCGACAGGTGCATGCGCAGACCCGGGGCCGCGTTCACCTCGACGATGCCGCCGTTCTGCTCTTCCAGCGGACGATGCACGCTTTCGGCCAGCACGTCCACACCACAGATCTCGAGCCCGATGCACTGCGCTGCCGCGATGGCACGGGCGGCCACCTCTGGATGCACGTCGTCCGTCACATCGGTCGCGGTGCCGCCGGTCGACAGGTTGGCGTTGTTGCGCATGATGACGCGGCGCCCCTTCTCGGGCACGTCGTCCGGCGTCAACCCCTGCACCTGCAGCCGGGCCACGGCGATCTCGTCGATGCGGATCTTGGTCAGCGACGTGGCGTGGCCGTCACCGCGACGCGGGTCTTCGTTGACCTTGGCCACCAGTTCGCGGATGGTGTGCACGCCGTCGCCGATCACGTGGGGCGGATCGCGGCGGGCCGCGGCCACCAGGCGGTCTCCCACCACCAGCAGGCGGAAGTCGTTGCCCGGCAGATAGCTCTCCACCATCACCTCACCGTACTCGGCGGCCACCTTGAAAGCGATCTCGAGGTGGTCGGTGCTGACGATGTTGACGGTGACGCCCTTGCCCTGATTGCCGTCGCGGGGCTTGACGACCACGGGCCAGCCGATCTCGGTGGCCACCTGGCAGGCGTCGGCGAAGTCGATGACCGGACGGCCCTTGGGCACCGGCACGCCGGCTGCGGCCAGCAGGCGCTTGGTGAGGTCCTTGTCCTGCGCGATGGACTCCGACACGGCACTGGTGTTGTCCACCTCGGCGGCCCAGATCCGGCGCTGCTTGCTGCCCCAGCCAAACTGCACGAGGCTGCCTTGCGTCAAGCGGCGATACGGAATCCCGCGCACCACGGCCGCGTCCACGATCGAGCCAGTGCTCGGGCCCAGGCGCACATCCTCATCCAGTTCACGCAGTTCCGCGAGCGCCGCATCCACGTCGAACGGCTGCCCGCCCAGCGCCGCCTCGACCAGCTTCAACGCGTGGTCGAAGGCCTTCCTGCCCACCGGTTCCTCGCTGTACTCGACCACGACCTGGAACACACCCGACTCCACCGTGGCCGAGGTCCGGCTGAAGGTCACGGGGCAACCGGCCTGAGCCTGCAGCGCCAGGGCCACGGTTTCCAGCACATGGGCCAGGCTGATGTGCCCGGGCCGGCCATCGGGCCGCAAGGGGCCCATTGCAGGGAACAGCTCTCTCAATCGGGCTTCGAAACCGCTGAGCGCCTCGATGTTGCACTCGGCAGGCTCACATGCCACCACCGCTTCGATGGCGGTGTGGCGACTCCAGAGGTTGGGGCCACGCAGGGCCCGGATACGGGACACGTCCATGAGGATCTCTCGTTAGCGCAATGGCCTGTTCTTGTGTTCAGGACTTGGGGGCGGGATCGAAGGTCTCGAGCCCGGCACCGATGAGTTCGGGCGAGATGCCCAGCGCCCAGGCCGCCGCCACGGCCGCCAGAAGCGACCGGACGCTGGCCCCGCTGAGCGGCTGATCCGCCGCCGTGCTGGCAAGCAGTCGCGCCGCCGCCCCGTTCTGGTCGGAACACGGCACCATGACGTGGCCGTTGTGCCCCAGCACCACGTGGTGGCCATCCACCGACACGGTGCGCCCGCCCTTGGCACGGTGGGCCACCAGCACCGGGTTGGCGTGGTCGGTGTCATAGAAGATCACCTCGCCATCGCACAGATCGGCCATCTCCACCAGGCGCGGGTCGGCGGCATTCAGCACGCCGACGCCGTCGGCCAGCACCACATCGATCT
>JAJUHM010000259.1 GCA_029279925.1 Aquabacterium olei | reverse complement strand
GGCCCGCCTGGGCCAGATCGACATCCTCGTGAACAACGCCGGTGCCACCTGGGGCGCGCCCGCCGAAAGCCACCCGCTCGAGGCCTGGGACAAGGTCATGAACCTCAATGTGCGCGGCTACTTCCTGCTCTCGCAGGCGGTGGCCCAGCGCAGCATGATCCCGCGCCAGCAGGGGCGCATCATCAACGTGGCGTCCATCGCCGGGCTGGGGGGCAACCCCGCCTTCATGCAGACCATTGCCTACAACAGCAGCAAGGGCGCGGTGGTGAACTTCACGCGCGCGCTGGCGGGCGAGTGGGGCCGGCACGGCATCCGCGTCAATGCGCTGGCGCCCGGCTTCTTCCCGAGCAAGATGACGGCCGGTTTCCTGGGTGCGGTGGGTGAAGACAAGATCGCCGAAGGCGCGCCGCTGCGCCGTGTCGGCGACGACGAAGACCTCAAGGGCGCCACCGTGCTGCTGGCCTCGGATGCCGGCAAGCACATCACCGGCCAGATCCTCGCGGTCGACGGCGGGGTGAGCGCCATCATCGGTGCCTGATCCATGTCCATTCCCTTTCCCGTTCACATCCCGCTGGTCGAGCACCTGGGACTGCGCCTGGAGCGCTTTGCCGATGGCGAGGCCGAGTTGAGCCTCACGCTCGACCCGGACGTGCACACCAACTCGTTCAAGGTGGCCCACGGCGGGCTGTTGATGATGATGCTCGACGTGGCCATGGCGCATGCTGCGCGCAGCCGCAACAAGGACGCACCCGATGGCGGCCCCGGCATCGTCACCATCGAGATGAAGACCAGCTTCATGCGACCCGGGCAGGGCACGCTGCGTGCCGTGGGCGCGGTGATGCATGCCACGGCCAAGATGGCCTTTTGCGAAGGCCGTGTGCTCGACGAGGCGGGGCAGATCTGCGCCCATGCCACGGGCACCTTCAAGTTCCTGCGCGCGCTGCCGGTGTCTGGCCGTGCCACGCAGGCCCTGTCGCGCGTTCCCCTGCAAGGGGACGGGTCCGACTGAACCCCGCTGTGCCAACCCACCCAAGGAGCATCCCATGAGCCAGGCCGTCAACCACCAGCTGCTGCTGGCCTCTCGCCCGCAAGGCGAGGTCACGCCCGACAACTTCCGCATGGTCGAAGCCCCCGTGCCCTCGGCCGACGATCTGGCCGACGGCCAGGTGCTGGTGCGCCACCACTACCTGTCGCTCGACCCGTACATGCGCGGCCGCATGAACGACAGCAAGAGCTACGCAGAACCGCAACCGCTGGACACCGTGATGATCGGCGGAACGGTGGGCGAGGTGGTGGCCAGCAAGCACCCCAAGTTTGCCGTGGGCGACAAGGTGGTCGGCATGGGCGGCTGGCAGGAGTACAGCGTGGTCGACGCCACGCAGCGCGGCCTGCTCAACAAGGTCGACACCACCCACATTCCGCTGTCGGCCTATCTGGGCTCGGTCGGCATGCCGGGCGTCACTGCCTGGTACGGCCTCATCAAGATCATTCAGCCCAAGGCTGGTGAGACCGTGGTGGTGAGCGCCGCCAGCGGGGCCGTGGGCAGCGTGGTGGGGCAATTGGCCAAAGCGCGCGGTTGCCGTGTGGTTGGCGTGGCGGGCGGCGCCGAGAAGTGCCGCTACGTGGTCGACGAGCTGGGCTTCGACGCCTGCGTGGACTACAAGGCCCACCCCGATCCGAAGTCGTTCTACAAGGCGCTGAAGGAGGCGACGCCGAACGGCATCGACGGCTACTTCGAGAACGTGGGCGGCATGGTGCTGGATGCCGTGCTGGCGCGGATGAACGCGTTCGGCCGCATCGCCGTGTGCGGCATGATCGCTGGCTACAACGGTGAGCCCACACCCATGCAGAACCCGGCGCTGATCCTGGTCAACCGGTTGAAGGTGGAAGGTTTCATCGTCAGCGAGCACCCCGAGGTGTGGCCCGAGGCCATGACCGAGCTGGGCGGCATGGTGGCCACCGGCAAGATGAAGTTCCGCGAATCGGTGGCTCAGGGATTGAGCGCCGCGCCGGAAGCCTTCATGGGCCTGCTCAAGGGCCGCAATTTCGGCAAGCAGCTGGTGAAGCTGATCTGAGCCTGACTTTCATTGAACAACGCTTCAGCAGGAGACCTACATGAGTGCATTGACCCTTCGCCCTGGCATGACGGCCGTGATCACGGGCGCCGGCAGCGGCTTCGGGCTGGAACTGGCGCGCTTGGGCGCCGAGAAGGGCCTGAACCTGGTCCTGACCGACGTGCAGCAGGACGCGCTGGATGCGGCCGTGACCGAGCTGACCGCCAAGGGCGTGAAGGTGGCGGCCCTGCGCGGTGACGTGTCGCGCGCCGAGGACGTGCAGGCCCTGGCTGACCTGTGCATGGAGCGCTTCGGTGCGCCCCACATCGTCATCAACAACGCGGGCGTGGCCCACGGCGGCCTGATCTGGGAGCACACCCAGCGTGACTGGGAATGGGTGCTGGGTGTCAACCTGTTCGGCGTGGTGCACGGCGTGCGCGTCTTCACGCCCCTCATGCTCAACGCCGCGCGCAAGGACCCGAGCTGGCAGGGCTACATCGTCAACGTGGCCTCGATGGCCGGCCTGCTGAACTCGCCCAACATGGGCGCGTACAACGTCAGCAAGCATGCGGTGGTCAGCCTCTCCGAGACGCTGTACCAGGATCTGGCGCTGGTCAGCGAGCAGGTGCATGCCTCGGTGCTGTGCCCTTATTTCGTGCCCACCGGCATCCACATGTCGCACCGCAACCGCCCGGCGGAGCTGCGCAGCGAAGGCAAGCCCACACCCAGCCAGATGATTGCGCAGGCCATGAGCACCAAGGCCGTCACGTCGGGCAAGGTGACGGCGGCCGATACGGCCAAGCTGGTGTTCGGCGCCATCGAAGCCGGGCAGTTCTACATCTACACGCACCCGCAGGCCTTGGCCATGGTGCAGACCCGTCTGGAAGACGTGATGCAGGGCCGCAACCCGACCGACCCGTTTGCCGGCAAGCCGGAGATCGGCGCGCAGCTCAAGACGGCGTTGCGCGAAGCGATGGCCAAGCAGGGCTGAGCTGGCAACGTCGACAAGGCCCGGCCCGGGAGGGCCTGGCCCATGTCATGCGGGCAGGCGCTTCAGCGGGCGTCCTGCTCGCGGTGCCGGGCCAGCACCACGCCACGTGGCGCAAAGCGCCGCACCAGTTGCTCGACGCAGTACACCGAGCGGTGCTGGCCGCCTGTGCAGCCAATGGCGACCGTGACGTAGCTGCGTTGATCGCCCTCCAGCGTCGGCAGCCAGCGCAGCAGGAAGGCCTCGATCTGGGTGATCAGCTCGGCCGATTCAGGCTGGGCCGCCAGGTAGTCGATCACGGGCTGGTCGCGACCGGTCAGCGGCTTCAGTTCCTTCAGGTAGAAGGGATTGGGCAGCATGCGCACGTCGAACACGAAGTCGGCGTCCAGTGGCACGCCGTGCTTGAAAGCGAACGACTCGAAGACCAGCGTGAGCCGGGCTGGCGCCGCCTGCACGATGTTGCGGATCCAGGTGCGCAGCTGGGCGGGGCGCAGCAGCGTGGTGTCGATCACCGTCGACACGTCGCGCAGCGGGCTCAGCAGTTCGCGCTCCAGGTTGATGGTGTCGATCAGGGCCTGGTCTTCCTGAGACAGCGCCCGGTCGGGCTGCTCGCCTTGTGCGGGGACGTGGCCCGTGGCCTGCAGCAGCGGGTGAGGGCGGCGTGTTTCCGAGAAGCGCCGCACCAGCACCTCGGTGCTGGCATCGAGGAACACCGATCGCAGTGTGTGCCCTTCCGTGCGCAGCTCGCTCAGCACGGGCAGCAACTGTGGCAGCGAACCTGCACTGCGCACGTCGACCGACACCGCGAGCCGGCGCTGTTGCTCGGGCAGGCGTTGCTGCTCGAGGTTCACCAGGCCGCGCAGCAGTTCCGGGGGCAGGTTGTCGACGCAGAAATAGCCGGCGTCTTCCAGCGCATTGAGGGCGACGGATTTGCCCGAGCCGGAGATGCCGGTCAACAGGACGACGTCGAGCAGCCTCATGCGGCCTCCTTGCGGCGCCGGCCTTTGGCCGTGCCTGGCGCCCCGGTCGGTGGCGCCTCACGGTCTTGCGCGTCTTGCACGCGGGCGGCTTCCAGCATCGCGCGGGCATGGGCCAGGCTGGTGTCGCTGACCGCGCCGCCCAGCATGCGGGCCACCTCGGCCACACGCGGATCGCCGTCCACAGGGCGGATGTCGCTGGTGGTCTGGCCAGCTTGGAGCGATTTGGCCACCAGCAGGTGCTGGTGCGCACACGCGGCCACCTGGGCCAGGTGGGTGACGGCCAGCACCTGACGGCCGTGGCCCAGGCGCTGCATCAGCCGACCCACGGTGTCGGCCACGGCACCGCCCACGCCCGAGTCGATTTCGTCAAAGATCAGGGTGCCGACCTGCTCGGCATCGGCCGTGCGCTGTGTGGTTGTGACCGCGATGGCGAGCGCCAGACGCGACAGCTCACCGCCCGAGGCTACCTTGCCGAGCGGGCGCGGCGTGCTGCCGGCGTGACCGGCCACCAGAAACTCCACCGATTCCAGGCCGAAGGCCTGCGGCTCGGTTTGCGCGGTCAGGGCCACCTCGAAGCGGCCACCGGCCATGCCCAACTCCTGCATGGCGGCGGTGACGGCCTCGGCCAGGGCGGGGGCGGCCTGCGCGCGTTGCTTCGATACGGCCCGCGCGACGGTGAGCCAGGCCTGATGAGCGCGGGCGGCCTCGCGCTCCAGCGCGTCGAGGTCGGTGGCAGCATCCAGCTCGGCCAGTTCGGCCTTCCAGCCTTGCAGCAGTTCGGGCAGCTCGGCAGGCTGGCGGCGGTAGCGGCGCGACAGGCTCATCCAGGCCGATATGCGGCCGTCGAGTTCGGCCAGGCGGTCCGGGTCGAGCTCGGTGTGGTGCAGCGCACTGTTGAGGCTGTGGGCGGCGTCCTGCAACTGCGCCTGGGCGTCGCGGAGCACCTCCAGCGCATTGGCCAGGTGGGGCTCGACGCTGGCGACGTCTTCCAGCGCGTCGATGGCGCGGCTGGTGAGCGACTCAGCACTGTCATCGGCCTCCGAGACGGCGTCGAGCGCCAGCCGGGCGGCGTCCAGAATCGCCTGGCCATGGCTCAGGCGCTGGTGTTCTGCGTTCAGCGTGTCCCACTCGTCGGGCTGGGGCGACAGCTTGTCGAGCTCTCCGATCTGCCACTGC
>JAJUHM010000258.1 GCA_029279925.1 Aquabacterium olei | reverse complement strand
GCGAGCCACGTCTGGCGTGGTCCTTCAACCGCGACGGAGAGATCATTCCGGGGCTCCTGCTGCAACGGGATCAGCGCCTGCGCCTGCAGAGCACCGAACGGCGACGCGAGCGGGCCGATCTGCAGCAGATCGCCCGGCCTCAGGAGGGTGTGGACGCGCTGCTGGGCGCCTTCCCGCGGGACATCGGGCCCATCCCCGGGGTCGTCGACGCACGCGCCGTGGCGCCTTCGGGACAGCCAGTGCCGGCAGCGGCCAGTGCGCCGCGCTGAGCAGGAACGGCCGCCGCTGCGGCCTCTTCAGAACTGGAACAGCGACAGCCCCACGCCCAGGCTGTCATGGCGGTGGTTGTAGTCCAGCAAGGTCTCGCCGTGGCCCGAGAACAGCTGCACGTACCACCGCAGGCCGGCCGGGCGGTCACGGTGCACGGGGTAGGTCCAGTCCAGCTGCCAGGCGCCCCGCCGGGGCTGGGGCAGGTGGGTGCGCCACGCGAGCGACACCGTCGACGGCCCACCGACCCAGGCCGCGGTCAGCTCGGCGTTGCCCAGGTAGCGCTGGATGTCGGGGTTGTCGTCGTCTCGGGCGCTTTCGCGCAGGCGCCGGTACAAGCGCAAGGACACCGCCAGCGGGCCGCTGTCCAGTGCGGCATGGGCATAGAACCGGTTCCAGCTGCGAGACAGCGCATCGCTCTGCCCGTTCGATTGATGCTGCAGGCCCAGCTGCAGCATGCGCCATTGCCAGCCCCCCGGCAAAGCCGGCGTGTGACGCGCCATGGGCACGACATAGATCATCTCCGGCTCATGATCCGTGTTGCGAAACGGGGCCGATTCGCGGGTGTTCCACAGCTGCCACATGGAGCGCTGGGTGTAGGCAAACCACAGGTCGGCATCCCGCAGCAGCAGGCCCTCGGCCACCTTGGCGCGCAGGGAAACCTGCACCTTGACCTCCAGTGGCTTGTACGTCACGCGGGAAGGCGCCAGGCCTCGGGTGGGCGAGGACGGCGCGCGGTTGATGTCCGTGCTGATGTGCGCGGGCAGCACGAAGTTCGGCAGATAGGTCTTGACGGCGAAGGTGCCGCGTTTCTCTTCGGGCGTCAGCTCCCAGGCCTTCTCCAGCAGGGTGGCCGCGGGCGGAACCTGTGCCAGGTCCAGCGGCTGGCGCTCAGGCGGCACCCCCGGCAACGCTGCGGCGGGCTCGCTGGCCTCGCCCTCGGCACGCCCGTCGCTCACGGCAGCGGGGCCGGGCGCCATCACCCCGGGGGGCAGCACCGGCCCCGGGCGGAACAGGATGTCGTAACACGCGAGTCGGGCCGCATCGTCCGGCAAACGAGCGCAGCGGGCAGCGTCACCGGGCTCGCGTGCATGGGCCATGCCGGCCGGCAGCGCCAACGCGGCCAGCCAAGCCGCCCACACCCCTGTCTGCGCCGCGTGTCGGCGGTGCCCGCGCAACGCCTGGGTCACGCCTGTGGCCGGAGTCTGCATCCCTGATGTCCTTGTGTGTGGCTCGTGTCTCCTCAGTGTGAAACAAGCTCGTACCGCGCGTGTGACAGCCTGTGTCCATCGCCCCCCTTGGTCGCGCGGGCGCCACGCGCCCCGGGCCGGTCACAGGCTGTTGTGGATGGCCGTGGCCGCCACCGCCCCCTGGGCCATCGCCACCACGATCTGGTCCAGTCCGCTGGTCACGTCGCCGGCAGCGTAGAGGCCGGGGCAGGTCGTCTGGCAATGGCCGTCGATCACGAGGTTGCCCCCGGCCTCGCAGCGGGCCTGCACCGCTCGCCCCAGGTCGGCGGCGGGCTGGCATCCCAGGGCGGCGTACAACACATCCACCTCCACCGGATCGCCCACCACACGGTGCACCCTCAGGACGCTGCCCCTGTGTTCGACCCCCGCCAGCCCGCCCGGTCGCCAGCCGATGCCCCGGGCCTGCAGGGCCTCATGGCCCTCGCGGCCGAGCACGTCGTCGGGCCGAACCGGCAAGAGCTGCAGGTGTTCACTGAAATGCCGCAGAAACAGCGCTTCGCGCACCGCGTGCGGGCTGCTGCCGATCACGCCGATGCGGCGCCCCCGGTGCTCGTGCCCGTCGCAGATCGGGCACTCTCGCAACAGGCCGATGGCCCGCACAGCGCGCAGGCCAGGCAGGTCGATCTCGCGGTCACGGGCCCCGGTGGCCAGCAAGACCCGGCGCGCCGGCCAGCGCAGTCCGCCCACGTGCACCAGAAAGCCGCGCTCGTCCCGACTGAGCCCGGTGGCGCGGGCTGCCGTCACGGCGCCGCCATGGCGCAGCAGCTGCGCCCGCAGGCGCGCCAGCAACTCGGGGCCCGCAATGCCGTCGGGAAAACCGGGCACGTTGTGCGAGCGCGGGATGCGCAGCGCACGGGCGTCGCCGCTGTCGAGCACGCGGATGCGGCGGTGGAACCGCGCCAGGTACAGCGCGGCCGCCAACCCGGCGGGGCCGGCGCCGACGATCACGCAGTCCATCAAGGGCGCATCGGAGGGGGTCATGGCCGATCGGGGCAAACGCCATTCCCCAAGGCCCCGCGGGGGCAGCCGGGCTCAGTCGCCCGCCGCGTTCACGTCATCCGACACGTCGGCCGCCTGCTGCATCCGCGCGAAGTGCTCCGAACGCCCCGTGCGGTAGAGGTCGTACCACGCGGCCAGCACCGGCTCGTCGTACACGTCGAGGCAGCGGAAGATCTCCCGCGCGAATTCGAGCGGCGCCATGCCACCGGCCGTGATCAGCGGGCCATCGCGCCAGGCCGGCTGGTCTTCGTAGCGGTCGCTGCCTTCATAGGCAGCCACGCCCTTGAGGTAGGACAGCGCGTTGCTGGTGTGGCGGCGGCCGTTGAGCAGGCCGAGCCGGGCCAGCCCGGCCGTGGCGCCGCAGATGGCCGCCACCGGCACGTTGCCCGCGAGGAAGGCCCGAGCCATCTCGGCCGCAGCGCCGTGCTGGCCCTCTTCCCAGCCCAGCCCCCCGGGAAGGATGAGCATGGCGCTCTCGGCCGGTGTGAGGGTGTCCAGCAGGCGATCGGGCAGCACCGCCACACCGCCCATGGACCGCACCGGCGCCTGGCTCAAGGCCACCGTGCACACGGTGTAGCGCCCCGGCACCCGCTGAAAGGCCGGCTGCTGGATGCCGGCAATGGCAAACGCCGCTTCCCAGTCGGCAAAGCCGTCGTAGACGAAGAGGTGGACAGGATGGGCCATGCCGCTGACCGGCCAGGCGCGTTCCTGCCGGGCGACGACTCAGGCGAAATGCAGCCGGGGCGCGCCCGGTGTGGCGGGCTCGCGCAGGGTGCCGATCACCGCGGCTTCACCACAGCCTTCGGCGGCCATGGCGGCCAGCACGGCGTCCACCGCCTCGGGGGCGCAGCTCACCAGCAGGCCACCGCTGGTCTGCGGATCCGACACCAGCGCCTGCTGCCAGGCCTCGGCCTGCTGGGGCCACGTCACCTCGGCACCGTAGGCCGCCCAGTTGCGGCCCGATGCGCCGGTGACGATGCCTTCGCGCGCAAAACCGGCCGCCACCTCGATCAGCGGCAGCCGGGTCAGCGCCACCTCGGCATCCAGGCCGGAACCGCGGCACACCTCCAGCAGGTGGCCCGCCAGACCAAAGCCAGTCACGTCGGTCATGGCGCGCACGCCCGGCATGGCGCCCAGGGTGGCCCCCACGCGGTTGAGTTGCGTGGTGTGGCGCAGCATCTGCGTGTAACCGGCCTCGTCCAGCCGGCCCTTCTTGAGCGCGGCGGACAGGATGCCCACGCCCAGCGGCTTGCCCAGCACGAGCACGTCACCGGCGCGGCCATCGGCATTGCGGTGCACGCGGTCGGGGTGGACCAGACCCAGCGCCACCAGGCCATAGATGGGTTCGAGCAGGTCGATGGAGTGGCCGCCCGCGATCGGGATGCCGGCGGCGCGGCAGACCTCGGCGCCACCGCCCAGGATCTGGCCGATGACCTCGGGCGGCAGCTTGGCGATGGGCATGCCGACCAGCGCCAGCGCCATGATGGGCGTGCCGCCCATGGCGTAGATGTCCGACAGCGCGTTGGTGGCGGCGATGCGGCCGAAGTCACGCGGGTCGTCGACGATGGGGGTGAAGAAATCGGTGGTGGCCACCAGCGCCTGCTGGTCGTTGAGGCGGTAGACGGCCGCGTCGTCGCTGGTCTCCAGGCCGACCATCAGCTCGGGCGGCACCAGCCCCTGAGGGGCCCGTGACAAAATCTCGGACAGGAGGCCCGGGGCAATCTTGCAGCCGCAGCCGCCACCGTGAGAGAACTGGGTCAGCGCAATGGACATCATCGGTCAACAGAAGTACGCGGCAATTGTGCCAGCGGGGGCTGCGGCATGAGTGCACGCGCCCCGGTCCGCATCGAAGACCGCCACCAGTTCGACTGCCTGATCGACGCGCGCTCGCCTGCCGAGTTTGCGCTCGACCACGTCCCCGGCGCCATCAACCTGCCGGTGCTGGACGACGAAGAACGCCACATCGTCGGCACGATCTACAAACAGCAGGGCGCGTTCGAGGCCCGGCGTGTGGGCGGCGCCATGGTGGCCGCCAACCTGGCCCGGCACCTGCGCGAGCACCTCGCCGACAAGCCCGCGAACTGGAAGCCGCTGGTGTACTGCTGGCGTGGTGGCATGCGCAGCGGCTCGATGGTGAACTGGTTCCGCCTGGTGGGCTGGGATGCCCAGCAGCTGCCCGGGGGCTACAAGCGCTGGCGCCATCACGTGCTGGCGGTGCTGGAAGCGCAATGCCCCCAACTGCCGCTGCGCGTGGTGTGCGGCGCCACCGGCAGCGCCAAGACGCGGGTGCTGCACGCCCTGGCGGCGCGGGGCGCCCAGGTCATCGACCTGGAAGGCCTGGCCTGCCACAAGGGCTCGCTGCTGGGCGCGCTGCCCGGCGTGCCCCAGCCTTCTCAGAAGGCGTTCGAAACCCGGCTGGCCGAACAGATCGAGCAGCTGGACCTGAGCCGGCCGGTGTACGTCGAGGCCGAGAGCCGCAAGATCGGCCGCATCGCGCTGCCCACGCCCCTGCTGGAGCGGCTGCGCGCCAGCCCCTGCATCGAGCTGGACGTGCCCTTCGACGCCCGGCTGGCCTTCCTGCTGCGCGACTACGCCTACCTGGGCGACGACGCGGACGCGCTGGTGCGCAAGCTCGAGCCCCTGCGCCCGCTGCTGGGCGCCGAGACGATCGAGCGCTGGCAAGGCTGG
>JAJUHM010000257.1 GCA_029279925.1 Aquabacterium olei | reverse complement strand
GATGCTGGAGACCATCGAGCGGCTGCGCGCAGCGCTGCTGACCCCGGTGCGCGGTGCGCGCGACGTCGGGGCCGCGCAGGGAGGGGCAGTCCCGGTGGGGGTGGCCGAGTCGCGGGCCGAGGCAGCCCCTGTTTCGTCCGGTTCAGAGTCCATGCGCGACAAGCTGGCGACGGAAGGGCTGCTGTTCACGCGCATCATCGTGGGCCAGGCGGTGCATGTGGCCCTGTCGGCATCGGCCACCGTCATCCTGTTGTACTTTCTGCTGGCGTCGCAATCGTGGCTGCTGTCGCGCACGGTCGAGGTGGTGCGCCGGCCGCGCGCCCGCGCGCTCCTGCTCTCCGGCATCCGGCAGGCACGACACGAGATCGGCCTGTTCCTCGGCACGATGGGGCTGATCAACCTGGGGCTCGGTGTCGTGACCGGTCTGGCGCTGGCGGCGATCGGCCTGCCCAATCCCGTGCTGTGGGGAACGGTGGTGGCCGTGCTCAATTTCATCCCCTATCTCGGCCCGGCCCTGGTGACCGGCCTGCTGTTGCTGGCTGGCAGCATGAGCTTCGGCACCGGATGGGCCATGCTGATGCCGGCCGCGATCTTTCTGGGGGCCCATGCGGTGGAGGCCAACCTCGTGTCGCCGGTGGTCATGGGCCGGCGGCTGAGGCTCAGCCCGCTGACGGTCTTCCTGTCGGTGATGCTGTGGGGCTGGGTCTGGGGGTTTGCAGGGACCCTGGTCGCGGTGCCGTTGTTGCTGGGCTTCCGTTGCCTGTGCCAGCGCCGCCGGTCGCTGCGCCACGTCTGTCATTACCTGGAAGGCGGGCGCAGCGAGGCACCCAGCCTGCACGTCCTGCTGGCCACCCGGGAGCGCCGCGTGGCACGCGGCGGCACACCGACCCTGCCGCGCCGAGGCGGCATGCCGTGAGCGGGGCCGAGGCCCAGGCGCGACCGGGCACGCTGCCTGCCTGATCCGGGTCTGAAGGGGTGCCGTGCGCTGCAGCAGGTGCTGTCGCGTCGATCTGGTGCCTTCTACAGAAAGCGCGAGGTGGCGAGCATGAAGACGAGGGCGGTATGGTCGGGCTGCGTGTGGCCCGTGGCGCTGGTGGCGCTGGGCGGGCTGGCGGCATGCGACCGCGAGCGGGCGCAACCCAAGCCGGTGGCCGACGTGACGAGGGCGCAGGCGGAACCCCGTCCGGCGCCGGAGGTCGCTGGCGCGTCGGGCCCGCCCTATGGGGCGGCAGCCCCCATGGCGCCCGGTACCGACCTTGGCCGGCCGCTGCAGGACCAGATTGATCCGCCCCCGGCCGTCGTCGGCACGGCCCCCGATGCCGTGATGGCCGGTGCGCCGCCAGGCGCTGGTGCGGCCCTCACGGCCACCGAGCTGGCTTTCATCACCCAGGCCGTCGAGGCCGGCCTCTTCGACATCCGGGTCGGGCAACTGGGCGTGGACAGGGCCAGCAACTCCGTCGTGCGCTCCTATGCTGCCCTGCTGGTCAACGACCAGACGGCGATGAACCGCCAGCTGCAGCAGCTGGCCCGACAACTGGGCGTGCCCGTTCCCACCACCTTGTCCGAGCCGCGCCAGCGCATCATCGACGAGCTTGCACGGGCCGCCGATGGCGAATTCGACCGGCAGTTCGTGCTCGTGGCGGGCACCCGCGTCCAGCAGGACACCGTGGCTCTGTTCGAGCAGACGGGACGCGACACACGCGACACCCAGGTGCGCAGCTTTGTCCTCGCCGCCTTGCCCACCTTGCGGGCCCACCTCAGTGCCGCGGAGCGACTGCCCATCCGGGGGTGAGCCCGCTGGGGTCGAGGTCGCAGCCCGCAACGCCGCGGCCGCGGCCGAGCTGGTGTATGTCGACGACCGTGACCCCGGCATCCGCCGCGTGCGCAAGGGCAGGGGCTTTGGCTATCGGGCGCCGGACGGGCACTGGCTGACAGACCGATCGCCGCAGGACCGCGCCACGCTCGCGCGCATCCGGGGTCTGGCCATCCCCCCTGCCTACACCGAGGTCTGGATCTGCCCCCTCCCCGACGGCCACCTTCAGGCCACCGCCCGGGATGCCCGCGGCCGCAAGCAGTACCGCTATCACGCGCGTTGGCGCGATGTGCGGGACGACGACAAGTTCAGTCGCATGAAGGCCTTTGGCGAGGCGCTGCCCGCCTTGCGTGAACGCGTGGACCGGGACCTGGCGCCCTCGGCGGGTGAACCGGGGCGAGCGGCCGTGCTGGCCGCGCTGGTGCGTCTGCTCGACCGCACCCGGCTGCGTGTCGGCAACGGAAGCTATGCGCGTGACAACCGCTCGTATGGCCTCAGCACGCTGCGCCAGCGGCATGCCGAGGTTCAGGGGCCCCGCGTGCGCCTGCATTTCCGGGGCAAGTCCGGGGTCTGGCATGACGTGGCTTTGCACGACCGGCGGGTGGCCCGCGTGCTGAAACGCTGCCAGGCCCTGTCAGGTCAGCGGCTGTTTCAGTACACCGATCCCACCACCGGTGTGCAGCATGGGATCGATTCTGGCGATGTGAACGACTACATCCGAGAGGCGACAGGCGGCGACTTCACGGCGAAGGACTTCCGTACCTGGCATGGCAGCGTGCTGGCCTGGCGGCTGCTGGCGCCGTTGGCAGGCGAGGCCGGACCGGTGACTGGCGCGCCCCAGGCCCTCAAGGAAGTGGCCCACGCGCTCGGCAACACCGTGGCGGTCTGTCGCAAGGCCTATGTGCACCCGGGCCTGTTGGCGTGCGCCGAGCAGCAGCAGTGGCCTTGCGGTGCGGTCGCCGCGCCCGGTCGCGGACCGGGCGACATGCCCCCCGCGCACGGACTGGGTGACGACGAGCGCGGCCTGCTGGCTTTTCTGGAGGCCTGGACCTCGCCCGGGCGTTGACGCAGTCGCCGCCGCGCGGAACACCAATTGCTGTGAGAGGGGATTCTGTCAACCACGAACAGCCACCATGCGAGACCCTGATCACCCCACCGATGTCACACAGCTGCGGTCGGCTGCCACCGCGAACTGGCTCTGGAGCGGGACCCTGGCCAGCGTCCTGTCGGCGATCGTGCTGGCCTGGCACGGCCGTCGTCGCCATGGCAGCAGTGTGTCGCTGCTGAACGCCCCGAGCCACTGGCTGCATGGCGAACGGGCATTGCGGGCCAACATGCCGAGTTGGCGCTTCACGTTCTGGGGACTGGTGATACACCACCTCAGCAGCCTGTGGTGGGCCGCCCTGCACGAGGGGCTCACTCGTTGGGCCAGTCGGCCCACCAGGGGCGCTGTGCCGGCTGCGTGTCCGCCTTCGGCGGGGGCGTCGGCCGAGATCGAACCGCACCTTCTGCCCAGCCGCGATGTGGCCCGTCCGGTGGCCTTGGCCGCCGCCGTCACCGTCCTGGCCTGGTTCGTCGACACCCGCGCGGTGCCACCGCGCCTCCGTCCCGGCTTCGAGCGGCGGGCGACGCGCACGGGCATCGCCTGGGTTTACGGCGCGTTCGGCGCCGGGCTGTTGATTGCCGGCCTCGGCCGCGGTCACCGGCAAATTCCAGCGTCCGCCGGCAAAACCTGCGCGCCCGCCGCAGCGTCTGGGTCGCACGAGGCGCACAGGGGGTGAGGCCCCGGCGCCGCGCCTCGGCATGGGGCTTGCCCATGGAAGGCGGGCGACCTCGTCACCGGCTGTCAAGACGAGGTCATGTGTCCTGTGTGTCTCAACAGAAAGGAACGTGTCATGATCAGTTTGATTGTTTGGTTGGTGGTGGGCGGGATCGTCGGCTGGCTGGCGAGTCTCATCATGAAGACCGATGCGCAGCAAGGGGTGCTGCTCAACATCGTCGTGGGCCTGGTCGGCGCGGCGCTGGCAGGTTGGCTGATCTCGCCGCTGGTCGGTGTGCCGAGCATCAACGACAACTCGTTCAGCATCGGCTCCATCCTCGTGTCACTGGTCGGTGCCGTGATCCTGCTGGGCATCGTGGGCCTGATCCGCGGTCGGCCGCGGGCGTGACGCGAGGGCGAGGAGCCGCTCGATCCGCGCGGCCGTGACCGGCTTGACCAGATGTCGGTCGAAGCCGGCCGCGCGGGAGCGTGCGAGGTCGTCGGCGCGGCCATAGCCCGAGACGGCGACCAGCCACCCTGTGTGCCCCCTTGCGCGCAGGGTGGCTGCCACCTCCAGCCCACCGAGGCCCGGCAGCCCGACATCGATCAACGCCAGGTCCGGCTGGGTGGACTGGATGAGCGCAATGCCATCGGGTCCGTTGCTCGCCACCTGCACCGTGTGCTGATCGAGGGCCAGCATCGAACGCAAGGCCTCACCTGCGTCGTCGTTGTCCTCGACAACCACCACACGCAAGGGCGGGATCGGCGCCAGCGCCAGTGCCTGTGCAGCGGGTGCCGGCGCCTCGCAGGCTGGCAGGCGGACCGTGAAGGTCGCACCGTGCCCCGGTCCGTCGCTGTGCACGGTCACGCTGCCGCCGTGGTGTTCCACCAGGCGTTTGACCAGCGTGAGCCCGATGCCCAGTCCGCCTTGCTGGCGGTCCAAGGTGCGTTCACCCTGCACGAAAAGGTCGAACACGCGCGATTGCAACGCCGGCGACAGGTCCGCGCCCGTGTCCTCGACGGTGACCACGGCCTCCCCGGGCCGGTCCCCGTTGTCGGGGCCCACGGTGAGCGTGATGCGCCCACCGGGCGGCGTGTACTTCAGTGCGTTGACCAGCAGGTTGGTCAAGACCTGTTCCATGCGACTGGGATCGGCCTCGACCCACACCGGGTGCAACTGCACCTGCACGGTATGCTGCGCCAGCTGCCCTGCCAGTTCGAGCGTGTGTCGCACCCGGTCGGCCACCAGATCGAGTCGGATTGCGGCGTTGTCTTCTTCATGCCGTCCCGCGAGCACGCTGGCCACGTCCAGGAGGTCGTCCATCAGGCGACCGAGGTGCGCGGCCTGCCGGGCAATGATCTGACGCGCCCGTTTCGCCAGGTCTTCCTGTGTGCCTGCACGGTTCAGCACCTCGCACCCGGCCGCAATCGCGCCGAGCGGGTTGCGCAGCTCGTGGCCCAGCATGGCCAGAAACTCGTCCTTGTTGCGGTTGGCCTCTTCCGCCTCTTGGCGGGCCGCGGTCTCGCGCGCCACCAGGGCCAGTCGGGCGGCCTCCACCGCCTTCTGGGTGGTGATGTCGACCACGACACCGCTGACCTGCTCGGGGCGCCCCAGGGCGTCCCAGGTGAAGCGCAGGCGCGTGCCGAGCCAGCGTG
>JAJUHM010000256.1 GCA_029279925.1 Aquabacterium olei | reverse complement strand
TGGGTCGCGCCGCTGAACCGGCCATCCGTCAACAGCGCGACCGAACTATCAAGCCCGGCGCCGACCAGCGCGGCCGTGACGCCCAGCATTTCGCGCATGCCCGGGCCGCCGCGCGGGCCTTCGTAGCGGATGACGACCACATCGCCCGCCTGGACTTCCTCGCCCAGAATGCCTTCGACGGCGTCTTCCTGGCTTTCATACACGCGGGCCGTGCCGGTGAAGGTCCAGATCGACTCATCGACACCGGCCGTCTTCACGATGCAGCCCTTCTCGGCGATGTTGCCGTACAGCACAGCCAGGCCGCCGTCCTTGGTGAAGGCGTGCTCTGCGGCGCGGATCACGCCCTTTTCGCGGTCCAGGTCCAACGCCTTCCAGCGGCTGTCCTGCGAAAAAGCCACCTGGGTCGGGATGCCGCCGGGGGCAGCCTTGTAGAACGTGTGAACAGCCTCGTCCTGGGTGACCTTGACGTCCCAGTTGGCGATGGCATCGGCCATCGTCGGGCTGTGCACCGTGGGCACGTCGGTGTGCAGCAGCCCGCCACGGGCCAGCTCGCCGAGGATGGACATGATGCCGCCTGCACGGTGCACGTCTTCGATGTGCACATCGGGCACGGCGGGAGCCACCTTGCTCAGGCACGGCACCTTGCGCGAGATGCGATCGATGTCGGCCATGGTGAACGGCACCTCGGCCTCGCGCGCCGCAGCCAGCAAGTGCAGCACGGTGTTCGTCGAGCCGCCCATCGCCACGTCGAGGGCGACCGCGTTCTCGAAGGCCTTGAAGGTGGCAATGCTGCGCGGCAGCACGCTGTCATCGTCCTGCTCGTAGTAGCGCTTGGCGAGTTCCACAACGGTGCGACCTGCCTTGCGGAACAGCTTCTCGCGGTCGGCGTGCGTGGCCACGATGGTGCCGTTGCCCGGCAGCGAGAGGCCGAGGGCCTCGGTCAGGCAGTTCATGGAGTTGGCGGTGAACATGCCCGAACAGGACCCGCAAGTCGGGCACGCCGAGCGCTCGACCATCTCGACCTCTTCGTCGGAGCAGTTCTTGTCCGCCGCCTTCACCATCGCGTCGACCAGATCGAGCGCAATGACCTTGCCCTCGATCTTGGCCTTGCCCGCTTCCATCGGGCCGCCCGAAACAAAGACGACCGGGATGTTGAGGCGCATTGCAGCCATCAGCATCCCCGGGGTGATCTTGTCGCAGTTGGAGATGCACACCAACGCGTCGGCCGTGTGGGCATTGACCATGTACTCGACGCTGTCGGCGATCAGGTCGCGCGAAGGCAGCGAATACAGCATGCCGCCGTGGCCCATCGCGATGCCGTCGTCCACGGCGATGGTGTTGAATTCTTTGGCGACTCCCCCGGCGGCCTCAATCTCGCGGGCCACCAGCTGGCCCAGGTCCTTGAGGTGCACGTGGCCGGGCACGAACTGCGTGAAGCTGTTCGCGATGGCGATGATGGGCTTCTCGAAGTCGCCGTCCTTCATGCCCGTGGCACGCCAGAGGGCGCGGGCGCCCGCCATGTTGCGACCGGCGGTGGAAGTGCGGGAACGGTACTGGGGCATCAGGAAACTCCGGGCAGATGACGCTGGTGGGAACCCGTCATTTTAGCCTGCGGGCGAAAAGCCCCCATTGCGTCAGCGGCGCTTGCGTTGGTCCTGCATGCCCAGCGCATCCAGGCTCTTCTTCCGGCGCGCCTCGCGCCGCGCGTCGACTTTCTCCATCGCCAGGCGCTGCGTGCGCCCCGTCTTGTCGGACCACCACCACCAGACCGCTGCGGCCGCAAACGGCCCGAGCAGCGCCCACCAGTGCGACCGCCATGTCCAGTCCGCCATCGGCCCGATGCCAGCCAGGAACAGGCCCAGCACCAAGATGCCCACCAACAAGAAGCCCATGATGTCGTCTTCCTTCCGCACATGTCACGATACGTGACAGCCTCGTCAACCCCGGAGCGCCCGAAAGCGTTTATAAATCTGTTCGCACTGTAATCCACCCCACATCGGAAGGAGACTCATGAAATACCTGTCGACCCTCGCTGCTGCTGCTGCCCTGGCCGCCGTCACCAGCCCGGCCCTGGCCAGCATGGAACTGGCTCAGAAGAAGTCCTGCCTGGCCTGCCACGGCGTCGAGCAGCGCATGATCGGCCCGTCCTACAAGGAAGTCGCCGCCAAGTACAAGGGCCAGAAGGGCGCCGACGCCAAGCTGGTGGAAAAGGTGCTGAAGGGCGGCAAGGGCGCCTGGGGCGAAATCCCCATGCCGGCCAACCCCCAGGTCAGCGAAGCCGAAGCCAAGGAACTGGTGCACTGGATCCTGTCGATGAAGTGATGGCCCGGCAGTCGCGAGCCGACTGCTTCCGGATCACCATGCTCAAAGGCGCCCCAAGGGGCGCCTTTTTCATTGCCGGGACGACGGCATGCGCCGCCTCATTCACCCGTCGATCCTGCTGAGCCTCACCCGCCCCCATCGGAATGAAAAAAGCCCCGCCGAAGCGGGGCTTGTGTCAGGGACGGTTCAGCGCGGGCTCAGTCGCCAGCGTAGATGTCCACGTCCTTGGTTTCCTTCACGAACAGCAGGCCGATCACGAAGGTGATGGACGCCACGATGATCGGATACCACAGGCCGTTGTAGATGTTGCCGGTCTGGGCCACGATGGCGAAGGCGGTGGTGGGCAGCAGGCCACCGAACCAGCCATTGCCGATGTGGTACGGCAGGGACATCGAGGTGTAGCGGATGCGGGTCGGGAACATTTCCACCAGCATGGCCGCAATCGGGCCGTACACGGCGGTCACGTAGATCACCAGCAGCGTCAGGATGGCCACGATCAGCGGCTTGTTCACCTTGGCCGGATCGGCCTTGGCGGGGTAGCCGGCATCACGGATGGCCTGGATCACTTCCTTCTTGAAGGCGGCATCCTTGGCCTTCGCATCGTCGGCGCTCAGACCGGCCGAGCTGTACGACGGGATCTCGCGGTCACCGACCTTGATCACGGCAGCGCCCTCACCCGACACGTTCTCGTAGTTCACCGAGTTGGCGGCCAGCACCTGCTTGGCGATGTCGCACGAGCTGGTGAACTTGGCGGTGCCGGTCGGGTTGAACTGGAACGAGCACTCCTTCTGGTTGGCCACCAGGGTCACCGGGGCGGTGGCCTGGGCCTTGGCCAGATCGGGGTTGGCGGCTTCCGTCAGGGCCTTGAACAGCGGGAAGTAGGTCAGCGCAGCAACCAGACAGCCTGCCAGGATGATGGGCTTACGGCCGATCTTGTCAGACAGGGTGCCGAACACCACGAAGAACGGGGTGCCGATCAGCAGCGAGATGGCCACCAGGATGTTGGCGGTGGCGCCATCGACCTTCAGGGCTTGCGTCAGGAAGAACAGGGCGTAGAACTGGCCGGTGTACCAGACCACAGCCTGACCAGCGACCAGGCCGAACAGAGCCAGGATCACGATCTTCAGGTTCTTCCACTGGCCGAACGACTCGGACAGCGGGGCCTTGGAGGTCTTGCCCTCCGCCTTCATCTTCTTGAAGGCGGGCGACTCGTTCATGCTCATGCGGATCCACACGCTGATGCCCAGCAGGACCACGGACACGAGGAAAGGCACGCGCCAGCCCCAATCCTGGAAGGCGTCCTCACCGACGATGGTGCGGGTACCCAGGATGACCAGCAGCGACAGGAACAGACCCAGCGTGGCGGTGGTCTGAATCCAGGCGGTGTAGGCACCGCGGCGGCCATGCGGGGCGTGCTCGGCCACGTAGGTGGCGGCACCACCGTACTCGCCGCCCAACGCCAGGCCTTGCAGCAGGCGCAGGATGATCAGGATGACCGGAGCGGCCACGCCGATGGCGGCGTAGTTGGGCAGGATGCCGACGATGAAGGTCGAGACACCCATCAGCAGGATGGTGACCAGGAAGGTGTACTTCCGGCCGATCATGTCGCCGAGGCGACCGAAGACCAGTGCGCCGAACGGACGCACGATGAAGCCGGCTGCAAAAGCCAGCAAGGCAAAGATGAAGGCGGACGTGGGGTCCAGGCCGGCGAAAAACTGCTTCGCGATGATGGCTGCCAACGAGCCATACAAATAGAAGTCATACCACTCGAAAACCGTACCCAGGCTCGAGGCGAAAATGACTTTTTTCTCCTCTGCTGTCATGGGCGCGTTGGAAACGCTCGGACTGGCCATGTTTGTGCTCCTCTTCATTGCCAAATTGCAGCCGCTTGTGGCGTGCTCACCCCAAATATAAGGGGTGTTTCGAGGGATGTCATTCGGGGGAATGCGGATGAAAACAGGTCAAAGCAGCAAAAGGGCACCAGGGTTTTCACGAATAGGTGTATTCGCTTCCCCGAGTTTCTGCTGATTTCCCTGCGCATACCCAAGCGGTCAGGGGGTGGACCCGGCCGATAAATACTTTTGTGAAGAATATATCGGCGCGGGGACGATGATGCCTTGGACCCCGGTCAGGGGTCACGACATTCAATTGCTTTGAGCCAATTGATCGAGAATGGCCGGATTTTCCAGGGTGCTGGTGTCCTGGGTGACGGCATCGCCCTTGGCGATCACGCGCAGCAGACGGCGCATGATCTTGCCCGAGCGGGTCTTCGGCAGGTTGTCGCCGAAGCGGATGTCCTTGGGTTTGGCGATCGGACCGATCTCGTGACCCACGTGGTTGCGCAGCTCGGCGGCCAGCTTCTTGGCCTCGTCGCCGGTGGGGCGAGGACGCTTGAGCACCACGAAGGCACAGATCGCTTCGCCAGTGAGGTCGTCGGGACGGCCCACCACGGCCGCTTCGGCCACCAGCGGGTGCGACACCAGGGCGGATTCGATCTCCATCGTGCCCATGCGGTGACCCGACACGTTCAGCACGTCGTCGATGCGGCCCGTGATGGTGAAGTAGCCGGTTTCGGCATCGCGGATGGCACCGTCGCCAGCCAGGTAGTACTTGCCGCCGAAATCGGCTGGGTAGTAGCTCTTCTTGAAGCGCTCCGGGTCACCCCAGATGGTGCGGATCATCGACGGCCAGGGCTTGCGCACGACCAGCACGCCACCCTGGCCCCACGGCACTTCCTTGCCGGTTTCATCGACCACAGCGGCGTCGATGCCCGGGAAGGGCAGCGTGCAGGAACCTGGCGTCAGGGCATGGGCACCCGGCAGCGGGGTGATCATGTGGCCGCCCGTTTCCGTCTGCCAGAAGGTGTCGACGATCGGGCACTTGCCAGCGCCAATCTCGCGGTGGTACCACTCCCAGGCAGCCGGGTTGATGG
>JAJUHM010000255.1 GCA_029279925.1 Aquabacterium olei | reverse complement strand
GCCAGTGCACGCCATCGGGCCGCACGACGCCCAGTCGCTCGGTGCCCCCCATGCGGCAGCCGCCCATCACGTGCGCGCTGCCCGCGCCCACAAGGTAGGGTTTCATGTCGAACGCGCCAATGGCCTGTCGAGCCGCAGCCCAGCTCTCGTAGTAATGGCCCTGTTCGTGCAGTGGCAGCACCTTGCGGGCACCGGCCGCAAACTGCACCTCGGCCATGCTCAGCAAGGCCTGGCGGAAGCCTTCCAGCACGTAATCGTTGAGCGGGTAGTGCAGCAGCGGCGAGCCGTCGATGTTGAGGTAGACCGTGCCGCCTTGCGACTCGGCGTGGAAGCCGTCCCGCAGCAAGGCCAGCATCATCTGGGTGTTCGGGTACTGGGCAAAGCGCTCCGCCAGATCCTTGCCGTGCCCGCCCAGCAGGATGGACGTCAGGCCCGGGTGCATGGGCGTGGCTTCCAGCTTGTAGCCCATAGGGCCGTCGAAGGGCACGTTGTGGACAAACTGGTCCGAGTAGATGGACTGCGGCGCACCGGCCCAGCCCTCGATCTTCTGGTCGAACACGGCCGACGAGAAGGCCACCGGATGCAGAAAGGTCCGCGTGCCGAGCAGGCCATGCGGATCGGGCGCCTTGGAGCGCTTGAGCAGCGCAGGCGAGTTGATGGCGCCGCCAGCCACGACGTAATGCCGTGCAGTGACCCGCATGGTGCGGTCGGAGACCTTCTGTCCGTTGATCCGGATCGGTGCGCACAGCAAGGCCTTGACCTCGCCGTTCTCGATCTCGAAGGCCTCTGCCCGCGTCTGGTGAAACAGCCGGGCGCCGCCCTCGAGGGCGCTCGGGATGGTGGTCACCAGCATCGACTGCTTGGCATTGGTCGGGCAGCCCATGCCGCACGAGCCAAGGTTCCAGCAGCCCTTGACGTTGCGAGGGATCACGTCGACCTGGATGCCGAGCTTGCGTGCGCCCGTGCGCAGCACCTCGTTGTTGGGGTTGGCGGGCACCTCCCAACGCGCCATGTTGAGGCGGGTTTCGGCCTGGGCGAACCAGGGTGCCATCGCGGCTTCGGTGAAGTCGTTCAGGCCGAACTCGCTCTGCCAGTAGCTCAGTGTCTGAGCGGGCGTGCGGAACGAACTGGTCCAGTTGATGACCGTGGTGCCACCCACGCAGCGTCCCTGCAGGATGGTCATCGCGCCATCGGCGGTGCGGCGGCCGGCACCGTCCTGATACAGGGCGGCATAGGCCTCGGACTCGCGCTGGTTGAAGTCGCTGCTGGTGCGCAGCGGGCCTTCTTCGATCAGCACCACGTCGAGCCCGGCCTTGACGAGCAATTCGGCGGTGATGCCAGCGCCGGCACCGCTGCCGACGATGGCCACGTCGCACGCGACCCGGTCGGGCAGGCCGGCTTCACCGTGGGTGGTTTTCCAGCCTCGTGCGAGACCTTCGCGGAAGGGATCAGGCAGTTTGCTCATATTTCGCTCGGGCCAGGGTAGCCGGTCAGGGTCCAGTGCTCGCGGTTGGCGAAGAATGTCATGCAGGTGACAGACCGCACCACCTGGTAGGTCAGCCGGTTGCTGGGGAGGGGGTGAAGCCGCATGTTGTCAAATGCGGCGGCGAGCTGCTCGGGCGTCGCGCTGTCCCAGTCGGTGTCCAGGCCGGTCAGCATGCGGCGGGTGAGTCCATTCGCGAGCAGGCCCACGATGCTGTTGACCTGCACCTGCAGCACCTGTGGCAGGTTTTCGAGAAACGGTGCGATGCTGTCCACGTGGCGTTGCAGCGCGGCCTCGCGCTCGGTGGGGTCTGCAGGCAGCATGGGCCCGACAAAGCCGAGGGCCAGGGCCCGGAACACCGAGCGGCCGTGGGGCGTCAACTGGCCGTCCCGCATGCCGCGGTGCCAGTAGACGACGCCGCCCAGCGTGGCGCCGACCGCGCCGATGGCCAGGGCCGTTTTCAGGAACCAGCGGCGGCGAGGGGTGAGGGGATGGTCTATCGCACGGTCAACCATGGTCTTCGGGGCGTCCGGGTGAGGGTCAAACAGGAAACACAGAGAGTCACATTCAATGCTATTGTGCCCGTCTGTGTGAGGTGTGTCTGTCCCGGTTAACACCGGTGACCCCCACCTGAATGTCCAATACGCTGTCAGTCAGGGGTTGGTATCTGACTGGTACTAGGGATTACCCCTGGCTGCACATGTTGCAGAATGCATGCAGGATTGTCGTGTGGTGCACCCCTGCGTGTGACCATGCGTGACTGACTGACCGAAGAGACGAGGATGACCCGATGACGACGAGCTCCAAGCCCTGGCTGGCCCATTACGAACCCGGCGTGCCCGCCGAGATCAACCCCGGCGAATACGATTCGTTGGTGGACCTGCTGGACCAGTCATTCAAGCAGTTCGCCCGGCGCGACATGGCCGCCTTCATGGGGGCGCATTACACCTATGAGCAGGTGGACGACATGTCGCGTGCCATGGCTGCATGGCTGCAGTCGCTGGGCCTGGCCAAGGGCGCGCGCGTCGCGCTGATGATGCCCAACGTGCCCCAGTACGTGGTGGCGATCGCGGCGGTGCTGCGTGCAGGCTATGTCGTGGTCAACGTGAACCCGCTGTACACGCCGCGTGAGCTCGAGCATCAGTTGAAGGATTCCGGCGCGGAAGCCATCGTGATCCTGGAGAACTTCGCGACGACGCTGCAGGAAGTCGTCAAGCGCACGCCGATCAAGCACATCGCCGTGGCGGCCATGGGCGACATGCTGCCCGGCATCAAGGGACCGCTCGTCAACTTCGTGGTTCGTCACGTCAAGAAGATGGTGCCGGCCTACAGCCTGCCCAACAGCGGCGGCATCAAGGTCGTGTCGTTCAAGCAGGCGCTGGCGCAGGGCCGTTCGGCCAAGTACACCCGTCCGGCGCTCAAGCCCGATGACATCGCCTTCCTGCAGTACACCGGCGGCACGACCGGTGTCTCGAAGGGGGCCACGCTGCTTCACCGCAACATCGTGGCCAACATCCTGCAGTGCGAAGCCTGGTTCAAGCCCGAGCTGGGCAAGCTGGGCAACGAGCCGCTGGTGGCCGTGTGCGCGCTGCCGCTGTACCACATCTTCGCCCTGACGGCCTGCTACATGATGGGCGCGCGCATGGGCAGCATGAACATCCTGATCGCCAACCCGCGCGACATCCCGGGCTTCGTGAAGACGCTGAAGAACTACCGCGTCAACCAGTTCCCGGCGGTCAATACGCTGTACAACGCGCTGGCCAACGACCCCGAGTTCGCCAAGCTCGACTTCTCGGGCCTGAAGGTGTCCAACGGCGGTGGCATGGCCGTGCAGCAGGCCACGGCCGAGAAGTGGCAGAAGCTCACCGGCTGCCCCATCGTGGAAGGCTATGGCTTGTCGGAGACCTCGCCCGTGGCCACCGTGAACCGCCTGGACAACAAGGGCTTCAACGGCGCGATCGGCTTGCCCATCCCGTCGACCGAAGTCGCCATCCTGGATGACGACGGCAACCACCTGCCCATCGGCGGCATCGGCGAGATCGCGATCCGCGGCCCGCAGGTGATGGCCGGCTACTGGAACCGCCCGGATGAGACCGCCAAGGTCATGACGGCCGACGGCTTCTTCCGCACCGGAGACATCGGTGTGATGGACGAGACCGGCCTGGTGAAGATCGTGGACCGCAAGAAGGACATGATCCTGGTGTCGGGCTTCAACGTGTACCCCAACGAAGTGGAGCAGGTGGTGAACCTGCACCCCGGCGTGCTGGAGTGCGCGGCCGTGGGCGTGCCGGACAGCAAGTCGGGCGAGGCGGTGAAGCTGTTCGTGGTCCGCAAGGACACCACGCTGACGGAAGAGCAGCTCAAGGCCTACTGTCACGAGCAGCTGACCGGCTACAAGTGCCCGAAGCACATCGAGTTCCGCACCGACCTGCCCAAGACCAACGTGGGCAAGATCCTGCGCCGCGAACTGCGCGACGAGAAGAAGGCCGCCTGAGTGGGCGAGGCTGGCGGGGATCTGCCCGCCGGTGGCTTTCACACCCGATGCGTTGCCGACACGAGGCCGCTGTCCTTCCGGGCAGTGGCCTTTCTTCTTTTCAAGGGCAGGGCTTGCTCAGGATCGGCACGGAATCCATCCTCACCAAGGCCCCGGGGCGGCCGCTGGGCGACGTCATTCCACGTCAGTCCTTCAGGAACAGGGCCTGCAGGTCGCTGAGGAAGTCGAATCCCTTGTCGGTGGGCCAGGCGCGTGCCAGATCGCGCTGAAGCAGGCCCTTGGCCTCGGCCTGGTCCAGCGCGGCCTGGATGCTGGCCAGCGTGAGGCCGGTGCGCTCGGTGAAGCGCACGAGCTCGAAGCCGTCCTTCAGGCGCAGGGCGTTCATCATGAACTCGAAGGGGCGGTCGGCCAGGGAGACCGGGGTCTCGTTGGAGCAGGCTTGCCCCTGTTGCGCCTTGTCCATGTAGGTGGCGGGCTCGCGCCAGCGTACCTGCCGCACGATGCGGTCCGGAAAGCTGATCTTGCTGTGCGCGCCTGCGCCGATGCCGAGGTAGTCGCCGTACTGCCAGTAGTTGAGGTTGTGCCAGCAGCGGTGTCCGGGCCGGGCATACGCGGACACTTCATAGCGTTGCAGGCCGGCCGCGGCCGTGCGGGCCACGACGGCGTCAAGCATGTCGAAGGCGGTGTCGTCGTCGGGCAGGTCGGCCGGCGGGCGGGTGCCGAACACCGTGTTGGGCTCCATCGTCAGGTGGTAGAGCGACAGGTGCGGCGGCTGCAAGGCCAGGGCCTGATCCAGATCGGCGTGCAGCTCGGTCAGGGTCTGGCCGGGCAGGGCGTACATCAGGTCGATGTTGAAGGTGTCGAAGCAGGCGCGGGCTTCGTCGATCGCCGCCAGCGCCTGATCACGGCTGTGCACACGGCCGAGCGCCTTGAGCTTGGCGTCGTCAAAGCTCTGCACACCGATGGACAGCCGGGTCACGCCAGCGGCCCGGAAGGCGCGGAAGCGGTCCTTCTCGAACGTGCCGGGATTGGCCTCGAGCGTGATTTCGGCGTCGGCATCGAGTGGCAGGCGGGCGCGGATGTCGGCCAGCAGCCGATCGATGCCGGCGGGGCTGAACAGGCTGGGCGTGCCCCCGCCGATGAAGATGGAGTGCACACGACGCCCCCAGATCTGCGGCAGGGCACTTTCCAGGTCCGCGCACAGGGCGTCGAGGTAACGGGCTTCCGTGTCGGCAGGCAGGGTGGACGGGCTGCCGTCCGGTTGCCGGACTTCATGGCTGT
>JAJUHM010000254.1 GCA_029279925.1 Aquabacterium olei | reverse complement strand
GCGCTTGCACGCCACTTGCCGCGCCTGGCAGGTCACAAGGCTGGGCCCACCCCACAAGGAAATCCCATGAGCCAATTCGACGATCACATCGACGTCATGCGCGACCTCGCCAAAGGCGTGGACGACATGGACCCGCACTGGACCTATGGCCGCCGCAACTTCCTGCGCAGCGGTGTCGCCACCGCCGCCATGGTCGGCATGCCCTTCGGCATGATGGGCGGCAAGGCCCACGCCACCCGCCTGCCCTACAGCCCGGACTACGGTCCGCTGATGCCTGTGAACGACGAGGTGACCGGCCTGCCCCTGCTGCAACTGCCCGAAGGCTTCAAGTACTGGTCCTACGGCTGGACCGGCGACACCATGAGCGACGGCATCGCCACGCCGGGCGCCCATGACGGCATGGCCGTGGTCGCCGCCGACGCCAACCGCATCGTGCTGGTGCGCAACCACGAGCAGAGCAGCATGACGGCCGGCTCCTACCTGGGCGCCAAGGGCACCTACGATCCCAAGTGCAACGGCGGCACGAGCACCCTCGTGTTTTCGCCGTCGCAGAAGAAGTGGCTCTCGAGCTGGGCCAGCCTGTCGGGTCTGGTGCGCCCCTGCGCCGGCGGCCCCACGCCGTGGAACACCTGGCTGTCGTGTGAAGAGACCTCGAACGGCGTCCACAACGGCGCGACCTACCAGCACGGCTACGTGTTCGAAGTGCCGGCGGCCGGCATCGCCAACCCGGTGCCGCTGAAGGACATGGGCTGCTTCAGCCACGAGGCTGCCGCCGTCGACCCGGTCACCGGCATCGTCTACGAGACCGAAGACAGTACGCCCAGCGGCCTGTACCGCTTCATCCCCAACGTCCGCGGTCAACTGGCCAAGGGCGGACGCCTGCAGATGATGCGCCTGAAGACGGCCACCAACGCCAGCATCACGCTCAGCGGCACGTCCTACAACTACTTCAACACCGCGCTGGTCAACACGCTGGGCACCACCTGGGACGTCGAGTGGGTCGACATCGAGAACCCGGACAAGCCCTTTGTCACCGGCACCACCTACGGCGGCGTCCGCGCGCAGGGCCTGATGCAGGGTGCGTCGAGCATCGCCCGGGGCGAAGGCATCTGGTACGGCAACGGCGTCATCTACGTGTGCTCGACCAGCGGTGGCTCGGCCGGCAACGGCCAGATCTTCGCGTATGACCCGCGCAAGGAAACCTTCACGCTGCTGTTCGTGTCGCTGAGCGACGGCATCGACGGTGTCGACAGCCCCGACAACATCGCCTGGAGCCCGCGCGGCAGCCTCATCCTGTGCGAAGACGGCAATGCCAGCCCGCAGCAACTGCGCGGTCTCACGCTGGATGGCACGATCTTCCCGTTCTGCGCCACCAACATGGACTTCCGCGCCGGTGGTGCCGTGGGCCCGGTCACGCGTCCTTCCGGCCGCACGTTCAGCAACGACGCCCGCGGCAACGAATGGGCTGGCGCCACCTTCCACAACGAATGGCTGTTCGCCAATGCCTATGGCTCGCCCGGCGTGACCTTCGCCATCACCGGCCCGTGGGACAACGGCGCACTGTGATGTGACAGCCGGTGTCAGTGCACCGGCTTCTTCACCGCGTCGGGCAAGGGCATCGACATCACCTCGATGCCCTCTTCCCGCAATTCGGCGCGCTGTTCGGGCGTCGCCTGCCCCCGGATGCCGCGCTCTGGCGCGTCACCGTGGTTGATGGCGCGGGCCTCGTCGGCAAACCGCTCGCCGACATCTTCGGTGTTCGCGACGATGTGGCGCGCCGCCTCCATCCAGACCCGCTGCACGTGGGCCAGCAAGGCCTGGGCGCGGGCCGCATCGCCCTCGCCGCTGCCTGACGCCCGATCGGCCTCGCTCGGGCCATCGGTCATGCCGCCCCGAGACGCCGTCCCCGGGGTCTCCGCCGCGGGTGCGGCCGAACGGGTCTGGATATGGGATGCAGAAGGCAGACGCCGCACCTCGGCATCGCCGCACACAGGGCACTGCACCAGACGTTCGGCTTGCTGACGAGCGAGGTCATCGGCCGAGCCGAACCAGCCCTCGAACACATGCCCCTGCGTGCAGCACAGATCCACCACCAGCATCGAACTGCTCCTCGAAACGCCCCCAGCTGCGTCAGACCGGGCTGGCCGGCACTTCGGTCCAAGTCAGGGTACACGCCCCCGATCGCCACTGCGCCAGCCACATCATGCCCACGATGGTCTTGGCGTCTGTGAGCCGGCCATCCCGCATCCAGCCTTCCAGCTGAGCCTGGGTCGCCTCGAACACATCCAGGAACTCGCCCTCATCGAGCTGACGCTCGCCGGCCACGAGTCCGTCGGCAAACCACACCTCGATGAACTCGTTGGCGTAGCCGATCACGGGATGCATCACCCCGGCCTTGGCCCAGCGAGTAGCGCGGTAGCCGGTCTCCTCGAACAGCTCGCGCTGCGCGCACACCAGACCGCCCTCACCTGGATCCAGCTTGCCAGCCGGAAACTCGATCATCGTGCGGGACACCGGGTAGCGATACTGCCGCTCCAACACCAGACGGCCGTCCGGCAGGATGGGCACGATCATCACCGCACCGTGATGGACCACATACTCGCGAGCCGCCTCACGACCATCCGGCAAGCGGACCCGGTCGCGTCGCATCGACAGGAAGTGGCCCTTGTAGACCTCGTCGGACGCGATGCGCTCCTCCCGGAGATGGCGGTCATCGGCGTCAACCAGGGTGTCGGCAGGGGCGGGATGTGTCGTCATGTCCAGATCCATTGGAAAGCCGCTGGCCCCCATCAGGCTCCACGACCAGGCAGGTCAGTGGCGCCGCAGGTAGCGCCAGACGAAGCCGGGAAAGGCCAGCGTCAGGAACACGCACAGCCACACGGCCACGAACTCCCACCGGATCGGACTGGGTTGCCCCAGGTGCGACTCGATCGCCCGGCCCAGCAAGGCCACCAGCAGCGCGTAAACCAGCAACTCAAGCAAACGCCACGCCACGGCCTTGACCGGGCGCCGAGGCCCGACCAGAAACAGCCGCTCGTTCACGAAAGGCAAATTGGCCGCCACAAGGGCGGCCAACAGCACCACGGTCACCGCCCAGACGGGCACCAGGCCCGTCATGCGGCACGCTCCTTGTCAGTGCACTTCATGAATTTGCATCAACCTGCCAGAGACTGGGTGATGGCGCGGGCGCACAGGGCCATCAGGCCGCCCGGCAGGATGCCGAGCACCAGCACGGCCAGCGCGTTCACCGACAGCAGTGCACGGGCTGCGCCGCCTTCTGCCACCGGGCTGGCATCGGTCGGCTCGTCGAAGTACATCACCTTCACGACACGCAGGTAGTAGAAGGCGCCGACCAGCGACAGCAGCACGGCCACGATCGAAATCTGCAGCAGCAGCGGCGAGTTCGTCGTGATCAGTGCCTGCAGCACGGCCAGCTTGGCATAGAAGCCCACCGTCGGCGGGATACCGGCCAGCGAGAACATGAACACCGCCATGGCACCGGCCAGCACCGGGCTGCGCTTGTTCAGGCCTGCCAGATCCGACACCTGCTCCGACTCGAAGCCGGGGCGAGAGAGGATCATGATCAGACCGAACGTGCCCAGCGTGGTCAGCACATAGGTCAGCACATAGAACAGCGACGAGCCATAGCCGTTGCCGGCCGACACCGTGTTGCCGGCCACCACCGTGGGCACGAAGCCCAGCAGCATGAAGCCCAGCTGTGCGATACCGGAGTAGGCCAGCATCCGCTTGAGGTTGGTCTGGGCGATCGCGGCCAGGTTGCCGATGGTCATCGAGGCCACGGCCAGGATCAGCAGCATCTGCTGCCAGTCGGTCGCCAGGTTGATCATGCCCTCCACCAGCAGGCGGATGGTGATGGCGAATGCGGCCAGCTTCGGCGCGCCCGCCACCATCAGCGTGATGGCCGTCGGGGCACCCTGGTACACGTCAGGCACCCACATGTGGAAGGGCACCACACCCAGCTTGAAAGCCAGGCCGGCGACGATGAACACCACACCGAACACCAGCACCTGCTTGTTGGCCGTACCGGCCAGCGTGGCCTTGTAGACCTCGCCGATGTCCAGCGAGCCGGTGGCGCCGTACATCATCGACAGGCCATAGAGCAGGAAGCCCGAGGCCAGCGCGCCCAGCACGAAGTACTTCATGGCGGCTTCGGTCGACTGGGCATGGTCGCGGCGCAGGGCCACGAGCGCGTACAGCGACAGCGACATCAACTCCAGGCCCAGGTAGATGGCCAGGAAGTTGTTGCCGATGATCATGATGGAGATGCCCAGCAGCGCGAACATGCTCAGCGAGAACAGTTCGCCCTTGAGCATGTCGCGGGACGCCGCGTAGGTCTGCGCGTAGACCAGCGAGCCCATCACGGCCAGCGTGGCGCACAGCGACAGCAGGTGGCCCATGGCGTCGGTCACCACCATCTGCTGCATGGCATAGACGGAGGCACCCGAGTCCAGCGCCTGCAGGTGCAGGCCGGCCACGCCGGCCAGCGACAGCATCGTCAGGTAGTAGGTCGGCTTGCGTTGCGGGCAGGTGACGAACAGGTCCACGAGCGCGACCAGGCAGGCCATGGCCAGCAGGACGATCTCGGGGGTCACCGCGATCCAGTTGAGGTCAGTCATGTTGGTTCGGGCCTCAGTTCAGCTTGCTTTGAGCCACGTGCTTGAGCAGCTCCGTCACGGACACGTGCATCACGTCGGTGAAGGGCTTGGGTTGGATGCCCATCCACAGCACGGCGGCGGCCAGGACGGCCAGGATCAGGAATTCACGGGCGTTGATGTCGGTGAGTTCGCGCACGTGGTCGTTGGTCACGTCACCGAAGTAGACGCGCTTGTACATCCACAGCGTGTACGCGGCACCGAAGATCAGCGCGGTGGCAGCCAGCAGGCCGATCAGGAAGTCGTACTGCACGGCACCCAGGATCACCATCCACTCGCCGACGAAACCAGCGGTGCCCGGCAGGCCGCAGTTGGCCATCGAGAACAGCAGCGCGAAGGCAGCGAACTTCGGCATCTTGTTGGCCACGCCACCGTAAGAAGCGATCTCACGCGAGTGGACGCGGTCGTACAGCACGCCGATGCTCAGGAACATGGCGCCCGACACGAAGCCGTGGGCAATCATCTGCACCAGACCGCCCGACATCCCCAGTTCGTTGAAGATGAAGAAGCCAAGCGTCACGAAACCCATGTGCGCGATCGACGAATAGGCGACCAGCTTCTTCATGTCCTGCTGGACCATGGCCACCATGCCGATGTAAATCACGCCGATCAGCGACAGG
>JAJUHM010000253.1 GCA_029279925.1 Aquabacterium olei | reverse complement strand
GGCTGCCCCAGAACACGGCGACCTGCCAGCCACGGGCCTTGAGGGCCTGCCCGACGGCCATCCAATCGGCCTCGGGCCACAGCTTTTCCGGCCGGCTGGCGCAGGGGATGAGGGCGGCGAAGGGTCCGGGTCCGGGCGTCCAGGCGTCAGGGGCGGCTTTCAGGCCGAAGTCCGGCGGGGTGGTGGGTGCCGGATAGCCCAGCAGGGCGGCGGCGAGTTGCCGGCAGCGGTCCACCGCGTGCAGGCTGCGGGACACGGTGGCCTTGCGCCGGTAGAGCAGCGTGGCCAGTGGCTCGCGCGCACTGCCCCAGTCATAACCTGCACGCGGACCCCGGGCAAAGCAGGCGAACAGGGCGCTTTTGACCAGGCCCTGCATGTCGATGACCAGGTCGTAGGGCTCGCGGCCCATCTCGGCCCGCCACGCGGAGAGGGCCGCGCGCGTTTCGGGCGAGCGCAGGCTCTTGCGCCATTTGCGCCATTGCAGCGGGATCACGCGGCGCACGGCCCGGTGCTGCTGCGGCATGGCCGCGAAGCCTTTCTCGACCAGCCAGTCGATCTGGGCTTCGGGGAAGGCGCGGGCGATGTCGGACACCGCGGGCAGCGCATGGACGACATCGCCCATGGAGCTGGTCTTGACGATGAGGATGCGCATGCGGCCCGGCTGGGTTCAGCCCTTGGCCTGCGCGGCCTGCTCGGCCACCAGGACGGGGTTGAAGCGCGGGTCGTTGTACATCTTGAACTGACGGTAGACCTTGAAGTAGGCGCGGCCGGCCTGGGTGTCGGCGATCAGCTCGTCCAGGCAGCGGCCCAGGTCGGCGCGCTGCTGCAGCAGCTTGTCGAGCTTGACCTGGCTGCTGGCGCGGTGGGCGTCGTCCACATCGGTGCGCTCGGTCTGGGCGCGCATGGCGTGGATCTTCAGCGCCATGATGGACATGCGGTCGATGATGCTGCCGGCGGTTTCGCTGTTGAGGCGGGCGCCAGAGGGCACCTTGGCCACGGGCGCATCCGTCTGGGCAGAGGCGGCGTCGACCAGGCCCAGCTCGGTCAGCAGGATCTCGTCGACGCGCTCGGTGGCGTCGTTGCGGGCCTGGTTGAACTTGTCGATGGCACGCTTGTTCTGCGCGATCTCGTCGCCGCTGACGGTGGTGCGGCGGGCGAGGTCTTCCTCAGCCCAGAGCGAGCTGTTGTAGAAGTGGTTGGTGGCGATCCATTGCCACAGCAGGGCCTGGCGGTCGGTGCCTTCCGCCGCGACGGGTTGGGCCACGGGCGGGCCGCCGGCGGTGGTGAGGGTGGTGTCGTGGTGGTGGGCGACCTGTTCACCCAGGTTGTGCTGCATGCTCATGGCACGTTCCTCATCTCAAGATTCTGGTGCAGCCTGCGATTATCCCCGGGCTGACGGACCTGACGCCCCGCTTTTGTGCGGCGCCGTGCGGGAGTCGGTCAGGGCCGCCCCTTGAGCCGCATGCGCAACTTCTTGATCACCCTGCGTGCCCCTCGGTAGCCTTGCAGTTCGATGTCGCGATCCGACGGCAGGTGAAAGCGATTTCGCAGTTCGTCCGGAACGAGCCTGATTTCGCGCTCTGCCGGGATGGTCAGCAAGAGCGTGGCCTGAGCCAGAGAGAAACGGGCGCAATAGGCGTTGAACAGGCGCTCGACGCGCATCTGGTGTCGCAGCTCTTCCGCCTCGCTGAGTTGACGGCCGTAGAAGCCATTGCTTCCGTGCACGCGATAGCCCACCGTCAGCGTGGGGAGGTAGCACTTCGAGGCGCCTGCGATGGCAGCGCCGTACACCAGCACGTCGTCCGCCCGGGTGCGCCAGTCGCTTTCAAAAGGGTGCGGCAGCAGTTTCAGGAAAAGAGAGCCCGTCAAGCTGATGCACGACGTGGGGCTGCCGGTCCAGTTTCGGTTGGTGCGTGCCACATGGGTCGATATCTCCCAATTGAAGTCGCTCAAGGGTGTAGTGCGAGCGGCGGAGGCGGGCGGATTTTCGTTGTCTCTGAAGTAAGTGGGTTCGCAGAAGTAAAAGTCGGCGCCAATATTCTGATGTTTTTTCAGAAGCAGCTCGAGATAATTTTCTGGGAAAACGTCATCTGCGTCGAGCAGGCACACCAGGTCATCCTCCCGGATGAAGGGCGTCGACGCATTGAAGCAGGAGAGCTGCCCGCCATTCTTTTTGAAGTTGGCATGGATATGGGCATGCGTCGAGCAGAATTCTTCGATGATGGCGCGCGAATGGTCCGTGGAGCCGTCATCCATGACGTGAATGACATCGAAGGGGCGGGTTTGGCGGGCTGCGGAAACGATGCAGGCTTTCAGGTACTTTTCGTAGTTGTAGCTGTTGATGATGCAAACAGTTCGCATGACCCGGCCATTGAATTCAATCGAGTAGCAAAGTATGCCTGATGTTTCGCGGTGCTTCAGGGCCCCGCCTCGGTGCAAGGGCGGCTGTGATAGGCTCTTTCCTCCATCCTGCGTAAGGAGATGAATGTGAAAATCCTTGTTACCGGCGGGGCAGGCTTTCTGGGGTCTCACCTCTGCGATCGCCTGATCGCCGAGGGCCACGAGGTCCTGTGCGTGGACAACTACTTCACCGGCACCCGGCGGAACATCGCGCACCTCCTGGCGCACCCGATGTTCGAGGCCGCCCGGCACGATGTGACCTTTCCTCTTTATGTGGAAACGGAGCGGATTTTCAATCTGGCGTGTCCGGCCAGTCCCGTGCACTACCAGCACGATCCCGTTCAGACGACAAAGACGAGCGTGCATGGCGCGATCAACATGCTCGGGCTCGCGAAACGGGTCAAGGCACGCATCCTGCAAGCATCTACAAGCGAGGTCTACGGTGATCCGGACGTGCATCCGCAGCCCGAGGGCTATTGGGGGCGCGTCAACCCCATCGGCATCCGGAGCTGTTATGACGAAGGCAAGCGTTGTGCGGAGACCCTGTTCTTTGATTACCACCGTCAGCACAGGGTAGACATCAAGGTCATGCGCATATTCAACACATATGGGCCGCGCATGCACCCCAATGATGGGCGGGTGGTCAGCAATTTCATCGTCCAGGCCCTGAAAGGGGAGGACATCACCATTTATGGCGATGGGCAGCAGACACGCAGTTTCTGTTATGTCGATGACCTGATCGATGGCATGCTGCGTTTGATGGAGACCGAGGCCGGATTCACCGGTCCCGTGAATGTCGGGAATCCCAGTGAATTCACCATGCTCGAGTTGGCCGAACTGGTCCTGAACCTGACGAAGAGTCGCTCCAGGCTGGTATTCAGGCCTTTGCCCAGCGACGACCCGCGTCAGCGTCAGCCGGACATCGCGCTGGCCCGGGAAAAGCTGAACTGGGAGCCCAAGGTGTCGCTGCATGACGGACTGCAGCGGACCATCGCGTATTTCAGGACTGTGGTGGGCTGAGGTCATGCAAAGCGCAGTACTCTTTCTGGTCTTCAATCGGCCAGACACCACCGGAAGGGTATTCGAGGCGATCCGCCAGGCGAAGCCACCGCGTCTTTATGTGGCGGCAGATGGCCCGCGAGCGGGCCGCGACGGCGAAGCGGCACTGTGTGCCGAGACCCGTCGTGTCGCGGCGGCGGTCGACTGGGATTGTGAGGTCAGGACCTTGTTCCGTGACGAGAACAGGGGCTGCAAGATGGCGGTGTCGGAGGCGATCACCTGGTTCTTCACCCATGAGGAGCGCGGGATCATCCTGGAAGACGACTGCCTGCCCGTTCCCGATTTCTTCCGCTTCTGCGACGAGATGCTGGAACGCTACCAGTCCGATCCGCGCGTGATGATGGTGAGCGGGGACAACTTCACGCAGGACTCGGGGTTGCCGCTTGAAGGTTCCTATTACTTCTCCGCCTTCGGTCACATCTGGGGATGGGCCAGCTGGCGTCGGGCCTGGTCCGGTTACGACGTGACGATGTCGCAATGGAGCGAGCCGCACGGCAGGCATCTGCTCAGACAGGTTTTTCCCGGCAACGCGCCGATTCGCCGCATCTGGATGGAGACGTTCGGCAACGTGGCGGCGGGCAGGATCAACACCTGGGACTACCAATGGAATCACCATTGCTGGGTGCAGGGCGGGCTGTCCTGTGTGCCGGAGCGCAACCTGATCTCGAACATCGGCTTTGACGACCGGGCCACCCACACCACCCAAGCCGACAGCCCTCTGGCAGACATGCCGGTTGGGTCACTGACGTGGCCGTTGAGGCACCCTGAGGCTGTTGCGCGGAACTGGAAGGCCGACGCCTGGGAGGCCGCGCGTTTCTTCAACCTGGCGCGGTACTCATGGCGCCGCGTGCTCGGGCGCAAGCTGAAGGTGTTTCTGGGGTTGCGTCAGGCGGCTTGAGCCTGCTGGGGCGGGTGAATACGATCGAAACGGTTTCAAAAGGGGAAACATGGACGAAGCAACCACAAGGGCGCCGCTGGAGCGCGAGGGGGACGTGCCATCGGTGACGCTGGTCACGGAGGCCTACAACCTGGCGGAGGGGCAGAGCGAGGCGTCGTTCGTGCGCGCGCTGCAGACGGTGTTGCAGATCAGCGGGCGCTACCCGAGCGTGGAGGTGATCGTGCTGGACCCTACGCACGATCATGTTGCAGCCCCCATTCTGGCGTCCCGCTTTCCTCAGTTGAAGGCGCTGCATGTGCCGGGCATGACCTACGACGGGCAGAAGAATGCCGCGGCCCGCGCCGCCCGGGGGGAGTTCCTCGTCTTCCTGGACGGCGATTGCGTGCCGCAGTCCGATGACTGGCTGAAAAAGATTCTTTCACCCTTTGTGCAGCCCCACGTCCATGCGGTGGGCGGACTGACCATCTACGAAGGGGAGGACGTGACGTCCCAGGCGATGACGGTCATGGACTTCGGCTTTCTGTTCGAGCCGAACGCCCTGGGGCATCTCGGATGCTATGCGTCCAACAATGTCGCTTTCCGACGTGCCACGTACCTGAATGTGATGGCCCCCGACGATGGTGTGATGCGCAGCTACTGCTACAAGCACGCCCAACTGCTGGCGAGAGCCGGCACGCCGGTCCACGCCCACCACGACGCGAAGGTGTTTCACGAGCTGCCCGATGTCCAGAAAGAGCGTTTGCGTCGGGGCTATGACCACGCTGCAGCCTTGTGGGAGGATCCCGTGCTCGGCGGCGCCGCCCGGATCGGCCTGGATGAATCCTTCATCGCGTCGATTCTGGAAACGGAGACGGCCCTGGCGTTCTCTCGGCTGAAGAACGCGCCGGCGTTCCTGGGCATCACACCGGACCGGGAGGAGACGGTGCGAAAGGAAATCACCCGTTTGCTGGAGCTCGACCGCCGCGGGCTG
>JAJUHM010000252.1 GCA_029279925.1 Aquabacterium olei | reverse complement strand
GTTCACATGATCGAAACGATCAACAAGATGAACCGCATCTCGAGCCAGCATCTGCAGGAATTCGGTTTCGAGCCGGATGCCCCGACGCTGGCAGAGAAGATGGAAATGCCGGAGGACAAGATCCGCAAGATCATGAAGATCGCCAAGGAGCCGATCTCGATGGAAACACCCATCGGGGACGACGACGACAGCCACCTGGGCGACTTCATCGAGGACACGAACAACACCGCGCCGATCGAAGCCGCCATGCAGGCCGGCCTGCGCGATGTGGTCAAGGACATCCTCGACAGCCTGACCCCGCGCGAGGCCAAGGTGCTGCGCATGCGCTTCGGCATCGAGATGTCGACCGACCACACGCTGGAAGAGGTCGGCAAGCAGTTCGACGTCACCCGCGAGCGCATCCGCCAGATCGAGGCCAAGGCCATCCGCAAACTCAAGCACCCGTCTCGTTCGGACAAGCTCCGGACCTACCTGGACAATCTTTGATAAGGCGCATGGCTGCCGCGTGAGCGGTGCCCTGCCTGCGGTTTTCCCGCGACGCGACCCGGCCCTCAGGCCGGGTTTTTCGTTGACGGGTCGCATAATGCCGCCTGAGTCAGCCCCAAAATCGACACCGCGCCTTTCGAGAGCCATGGACACCACCCGGGAAAGAGCCATCCTGTTTGCCGACCTGCGCGGCAGCACGGCCTTGTACCTGAGGCTGGGCAATGCGGAAGCCGCCACCGTCATCACGCACAGCCTGGCCATGCTCGGTCAGATCATCGCCAAGGCCGGCGGGCGCGTGGTCAAGACGCTGGGCGACGGCTTGATGGCGGCCTTTGACGACGCCGAGCGCGCCGTCGAGGCGGCAGCCAGCCTGCAGGACTCCCTTGAGCGCATCGCGCCGCTCAACGAAGGTCAGCGAGACAAGGCACCGGCCATCAAGCTCAAGGTCGCGTTGGCCTGGGGCGAGACGGTCGAGGTCGCAGGCGACTGTTTTGGGGATGCGGTCAACGTGGCCGCCCGGCTGCTCGACCTGGCAGGCGACAACGAAACGCTGACGACCGGGCAGTTGCTGCGCGAGCTGCCCAGCGACCAGCAGGAGCGCTTCCGCAGCATCGACAAGCTCCATCTTCGCGGGCGCAAGGACCCGGTTCCCGTGCTGCGCATGGAGAGCCTTCGCTTCGGCGACACGGTGTCCACGATGATCATGGAGGGCCCGGAAACCGACATGCCCGACGGCATCCGGCTGATGTGGCTGTCCAACGAACGGGTCTTCTCCACGGGGAACATGCCGGTGGTCATCGGCCGCAGTCCGCAGGCCAGCTTCTGCGTGGGCGACTCGCGCGTTTCCCGCTCGCATGCACGCATCGAATCGCACAGCGGGCATCTGTATCTGAGCGACCTCAGCTACAACGGCACCCATGTTCGCTTCGATGGCGACGAGCAGACACTCACCCTGCGACGCGGCACCTGTACCTTGCATGGCAGCGGCGTGATCTGCCTCGGGGCCCCGCCCACCGATCCGACCAGCACCCAGATCCGCTTCGACGTCCTGAGTTTTTCGGACACCCTGCCTCAGTACTGACGCCGAGTTCCAGACGGCTGGCGATACGCTAGAGTGTGGAGGGGTTTTTTCGCGCCCCGCACCCATCGATGTCCCATCCGCAGGCAGTTCCGCTGGCCGATACGACGCGGCTTCACCTTTTGAACACCAGCCGCCTCCTGGAGGCCGGGCATGTGCTTGGTCCGGTGCTGGACGGGCTGTGCCGCCTGACCGGCAAGGCCTTGCCCTGCCCCACGGTCGCCGTGACGCTGGCCGATCAGCATCTGGTCTGGTTTGTGGGCCGCCATGGCCTGGTGTTGCGGCAAGCGCCCCGGGCGGCCGTGCCGTGCGGCTCGCTGTCAGCCAGCGGCGGCGGACAGTGGCTGGAGCGCCTGCTGGACACGCCAGAGTTCGCCCATCTGGTCACGGCGCATGGCTGGCAAGCCTATGCGAGTGTGCCGGTCGTGATCGAGGGCATGGTGCTGGGCTCCGTCTGCGCCATCGACCAGACTCCCCGCTCCTGGTCAGCCGCGGACCGCGCGATCCTGAATGACTTGGCCGCCTCGGTCACCCTCCACGTGCAGGCGCAGATCAACGAAGGGCGAGCCCGCCTGATGGAAGCCCGCTTCCGCATGGCGAGCCTGGCCGGGCAGGACTGGCTCTGGGAGACCGACGCACGTGGCACCATCCAGTGGGTATCGGCCAGCCTGGTTCAGCACACCGGGCTGGATCCAGCCAGCGAAATCGGTTTGAGGGTGGAGCACCTGTACGAGCCGCGGGAAGACGACACGCGGGGGTCCTGGCAACGGCTGCAGGATGCCATCGTCCAGCGTGCCCCGTTTACAGACGCCGTCGCGGACCGTGTCACCCCCAGGGGCCGCATCACCGTGAGCATCAGCGGCACGCCCTACTTCGACACCGACGGCCGGTTCCGTGGTTACCGGGGTGCCAGCCGCGACGTGACCCAGCAGATCGCCGCCGAGCAGCAGGCGCGGAGCGCCGACGCCCTTCTGCGATCGGCCATCGAGTCCCTGGAGGTGGGGGTGATGATCAGTTCGCCTCAGGGGAACATCGAACTGGCCAACACCCGCTGGCGGCGCAACGTGGCGCCGGCCTGGCAGGAAGACGATCCCGACTGGCCTAATACGATCCGACGCCTGTGGCGACTCGGGGCCTATCCCGCCTGGCAGCACGACGAAGCGGCCTGTGTCGCGTGGCGGCTGAGTCTTGCCGACACCCCTCATGCGGTCGAAGTGAACTTCCGCGACCGCTGGCTGCTCGTGCGCGACCAGCGCCTGGCGGATGGCCGCGTCGTGCACTTTGCGATGGACATCTCGGAGCACAAGCGCAACGCCGAGATGCTGAAGGAGAAACAGCAGGCGCTCCTGGAAACCGAAGCCCGCCTGTCCGCCGTGCTGCAGGCGCTGCCCGATCTGTGGCTGGTCTTCGACGACCAGGGCCGGTACGTCGATGCACATGCCAACCACCCGATGCTGCTGCGGCCCTTCGACGAACTGCGTGGCCGCCCCATCGACGCCGTGCTGTCACCCGACATTGCCGACGTGCTGCACGCTGCCATGCGCGAGGCACGCCGGACGTCCCAGGCCCAGGTGGTGGAGTACGACGCCACCACGCAAGACAAGACCCTGCGCCGCTTCGAGGCCCGCATGAACCCCATGCCGAACGGGCAGATGCTGCTGTTGGCGCGCGACATCACCGAGCGCCAGGTGGCGGCCGACAAACTCCGCGTCAGCGAGGAGCTTTACCGTTCTGTCGCGGATGCGATCAGTGATGGTCTGATGATCTGCGACGTGCACGGACGCATTGTGGCCTTCAATCCGGCAGCCAGTCGCATCACCGGCATCGCGCAAGACGAGGCGCGGGCGCTCCAGTCGATCGCGCAACTCCCCCTGACGGTGCTGGCTGCCGACCTCCAAACGGAACTGCCCTTCCAGGTCTGGCCCATGGCGGAAGTGGTGAGCCAGGGCGCGAGGATCACCGACCACGAGATGCCGGTGCGGCGGCGCGATGGCCAGGTGCTGTGGCTGCGGCTGAATCTGCACGCGCTGAAGGTTGACACCCTGGCCAACCCGTTCGCGGTGATGTTCACCTTCCGCGACATCACCGAAGAGCGCCGCGCCGTGCAGGAACTGGCCTCGAGCGAGGAGCGCTGGAAGTTTGCGCTCGACGGTGCCGGCGACGGTGTCTGGGACTGGGACATCCGGGCACGGCGCCTGTATTTCTCTTCGCAATGGAAGCACCTGATCGGCTGTGAGAACGACGACATCGAGGACGAGCTGACGCTGCTGCTCGACCGCATTCATCCCGACGACCTGCCGCGCGTGCAGGAGGCCTTTGCTGAGTACCTGGCACATGGCGTCGGCGTTTACAAGAACGAGTTCCGGATGCGGCACAAGCAGGGTCACGACGTCTGGATCCTGTCGCGAGGCAAAGTCGTCAGCCGTGGGCCTGACGGCAGTCCCACGCGCCTGGTCGGTACGCACTCCGACATCACGCTCTTCAAACAGGCCGAGCGCGCCATGCGCGAGAAGCATGCGGCAGAGGCCGCCAGCGCGGCCAAGAGCGAGTTCCTTTCCCGCATGAGCCACGAGATCCGCACGCCGCTCAACGCCGTACAGGGCTTTGCCCAACTGCTGGGACTGCAACTGCGACAGTCCGGCGCACCGGAAGCGCCCCGCACCTATGTGCGCCAGATCCTTCACGCCAGCCAGCACCTCATGGGCCTCGTCAACGACGTGCTCGACCTCCAGCAAGTCGAAGCCGGCGTGCTGAGCTTGCGCAGCGAGCCGATCTCGCTGCGCGACGAGGTGTCGCAGTGCGCGGCCATGCTGATGCCCCTGGCCGCCCGCGAGGACGTGATGCTGCAATGCGACATGCCTGCCGCGTGGTGCGTTGTCGCCGATCCACAACGCCTGCGCCAGGTGGTGATGAACGTCGGCTCCAACGCCATCAAGTACAACCGCCGCGGTGGGCAGGTCAGCTTTTCGGTCGCTGAGCTCGGGGCCGACCGCCTCGCGCTGCTGATTCGGGACACCGGAGCCGGCATGAACACCGAACAGCTTGCACGGCTCTTCCAGCCCTTTGAGCGACTCGGCCGAGAAACCGGGGCCATCGAAGGCACCGGGCTCGGGCTTATCATCACGAGATCGCTGGTCGAAGCCATGGGGGGGCAGCTCGACATCACGAGCCAACCCGGCTGCGGCACCAGCGTGACCATCGTTCTCCCTCGGGCCCGGGATGCGGCCCGACCGGCCGCTCCGCCGCCGGCGACAGACAGCCTACCGGATATGCCTGAACTGGCCCAGCCTCAGCACGATGTTTCCGCCGCCGCCCCCGTGGCACCGCTGCGCGTGATGTACGTCGAAGACAATCGCATCAACGCCATGCTGTTCGAAGAGGCCCTGCGTCCCTACCCGGACGTGGCATTGTTCGTCGCGGAAGACGGACCGATGGCGCTGGAGCTGGCGCAGGAAGTGCGACCGCAGGTGCTGGTGCTGGACGCCCACCTGCCTGGCATGTCCGGGTTCGACGTGCTGCGCGCGCTGCGCCAGGTACCGGGTCTCGAATCTGCACCGGCCTACATGTGCTCGGCGGACGCCATGCCCGAAGACGTGGCCCGCGCCGAGGCTGCGGGCTTCACCGGCTACTGGACCAAGCCCATCAACATCGTCGAAGTGACCACAACGCTGCGCGACCTGGCCCGACAGCGCGACAATGGCACGCCATGAGCGTTGCCAAAGAACCCCCCTATACCCACGGCCAGCCCCCGCGCACCGGCGTCCTCCTCGTCAACCTCGGCACACCCG
>JAJUHM010000251.1 GCA_029279925.1 Aquabacterium olei | reverse complement strand
CGGTGGTCAAGACGCTGCAAGCCATCTCGGACGCCAACGTGGTCCTCCTTCTGGTGGATGCCACCCAGGGCGTCACGGAGCAGGATGCCCACATTGCCGGCTTCGTCCTGGAGTCAGGCCGTGCCGTGGTGATCGCCGTCAACAAGTGGGATGCCGTGGACAGCTACCAGCGCGAGATGCTGCAGCGGTCCATCGAGACGCGGCTTGCTTTTCTCAAGTTCGCGCCGGTGCTTCACATCTCGGCCATCAAACGGCAGGGCCTGGGCCCGCTGTGGAAGGCCATTTCGGACGCCTGGGCGTCGGCGACCCGCAAGATGTCCACGCCGGTGCTGACCCGCTTGTTGGCCGAGGCGGTGCAATTCCAGCAACCGAAGCGCGCAGGCGCCTTCCGGCCCAAGCTGCGCTACGCCCACCAGGGCGGCCAGAATCCGCCGGTCATCGTCATCCACGGCAACTCGCTCGAACACGTCAGCGAGTCGTACAAGCGCTTCCTGGAAGGGCGTTTCCGCGAGCACTTCAAGCTCACCGGCACGCCCTTGCGCATCGAAATGAAGTCGTCCCACAACCCGTTCGACGACAAGGCGTGACCGTCTGCCTTCCGGCGTCAGGGCGGTGTCAGCTTTTCAAGCCTTCACAAGACCCTGAACGCTGATCGGTCGGGGACTGTGTTAAGGTCCCCATTCCGAAACTTTTCTTTAACACGGAGCATATCGTGAGCAACAAAGGGCAACTCCTACAAGACCCATTTCTGAACCTGCTGCGCCGCGAGCACGTGCCGGTTTCCATCTATCTCGTCAACGGCATCAAGCTGCAAGGCCACATCGAATCGTTCGATCAGTACGTCGTGCTGCTCCGCAACACCGTCACCCAGATGGTCTACAAGCACGCCATCTCCACCGTGGTTCCCGGCCGTGCCGTGAACTTCCACGCCAACGAGTCGACCGAAGGCTGATTCAGCCCGACGCCTTGTTTCCACCCCCTGGCCGATCCCCCCATCTCGAAGCCTTGACCACCGACTCCCCGTCTGTGCGCCTCGCCAATGAGGACCCCAAGGTCGTGCTGGTGGGGGTCGACTTCGGCCCCGGCTCGTCGTTCGACCCCACCCTCGACGAGCTTGCGCTGCTGGCCGAATCGGCCGGCGATCAACCTGTTGCGAAGGTCACGGCACGCCGCCGTGCACCCGATGCGGCCCTGTTCGTCGGTTCGGGCAAGGCCGACGAAATCAAGTCCCTGGTGACCCTGTATCAGGCGCACGGGGTCATCTTCGACCAAGCCCTGTCCCCGGCGCAGCAGCGCAACCTTGAGCGCCATCTCGGCGTCGAGGTGCTGGACCGAACCGGCCTGATCCTCGAAATCTTCGGGGCGCGAGCCCGCAGCCACGAAGGCAAGCTTCAGGTCGAACTGGCGCGGCTGGAATACCTGTCCACCCGTCTGGTTCGCCGCTGGTCCCACCTCGAGCGTCAACGTGGCGGGGTGGGCCACCGTGGCGGCCCTGGCGAAACCCAGATCGAGCTCGACCGCCGCATGATCGACCAGCGGATCAAGTCGCTCAAGGAGCGACTGATCAAGGTCAAGAAACAGCGCAACACCCAGCGCCGTTCGCGCGAGCGCACGGGCACGTTCCGTGTTTCGCTGGTTGGCTACACCAACGCGGGCAAGTCGACGCTGTTCAATGCGCTGACCAAGGCGGGCACCTATGCGGCCAACCAGTTGTTCGCGACGCTGGACACGACCACGCGGCAACTTTTCCTGGCCGAGGCCCAGCGCAGCGTGACCCTGTCCGACACCGTCGGTTTCATCCGCGATCTGCCCCACACGCTGGTGGAATCGTTCGAGGCCACCTTGCAGGAGGCCGCCGAAGCCGACCTGCTTCTGCACGTGGTCGACGCCGCCAGCCCCGTCCTGCTCGAGCAGATCGAAGAGGTGCTCCGAGTGCTCGACAGCATCGGCGCGGGCGCACTGCCGCAGGTGCTGGTGTTCAACAAGTGCGACAGTCTGGCGCCCCACCAGCAGCCTCACCACGCGCGCGATGTCTACGAATTGCCTTCGGGGCGACGCTGCCACCGGGTCTTCGTGAGCGCCTTGAACGGGCAGGGGCTTGATACCCTGCGTTCGGTGCTGGCCGAGGCCGCGGTGTCCGGGTTGGGGGATCAAGGGCAAGCCCTTCCCGACGTTGACCCGCGCTTCGACAGGCACAATCCCATCGATGCAGAGGGCTACCCCTCTGCGTACCCTGGTTTTCCGACCGACAGAACATGAACATGCAAACGCTGGATGCAGGCCGAGAGCCTGCGCGCTCGAACCGCTGGACGTGGGCTGCCGTGCCCCTGGCGGCCCGACTGGCTGCAGGCATTGCCCGCCGTGCCGGATGGCTCGCATGGCAGACGGTCCGTCAGGCCTTGCCGGGCACGCCGGGGCCCGAGGTCATGCACAACCAGCGCAATGACGGCCCTCCGGATCTCGACGAGTTGTGGCGTGATTTCAACCGGAAGCTCAGCGGCATGTTCGCCGGCAAGGGTGGTGGCGACAACAACGGGCCGGGCGGCAGCATCACCCCGGACCCGAAGGGCACCGGCATCGGGGTGGGCCTGATCCTGGGCGTCACCGCCCTCATCTGGCTCGGAAGCGGCTTCTTCATCGTCCAGGAAGGCCAGCAGGCCGTGGTGATGTCTTTCGGCCGTTTCAGCCACACCGTGGACGCCGGCTTCCAGTGGCGCGCGCCGTATCCTTTCCAGAGCCATGAGGTCGTGAACGTCACGCAGCTGCGCTCCATCGATGTGGGCAGCAATTCGGTCATGCAGGCCACCGGTCTGCGCGACTCCTCCATGCTGACCCGTGACGAAAACATCGTCGACATCCGCTTCACCGTTCAGTACCGGCTGCAGGATGCGCGTCAGTACCTGTTCGAGAACCGCAACTCGGACGAGGCCGTGCTTCAGGCAGCCGAGTCGGCGGTCCGCGAGATCGTCGGATACAGCAACATGGATTCGGTGCTGTACGAGCAGCGCGATGCCATTGCAGCCGAACTGGTCAAGTCCATCCAGGCACAGGTCAACAAGCTCAAGGCCGGCGTGTTGATCGCCAACGTCAACGTCCAGAGCGTGCAGGCGCCGGAGCAGGTTCAGGCGGCCTTCGACGACGCCTTCAAGGCCGGCGCCGACCGCGAACGCCTGAAGAACGAGGGCCAGGCCTACGCCAACGACGTCATTCCCAAGGCGCAAGGTACGGCCGCGCGCCTGCGCGAGGAAGCCGCGGGTTATGCGGCCCGCGTGGTGGCGCAGGCAGAGGGTGACGCGCAGCGCTTCAAGTCCGTGTACGCCGAGTACCAGAAGTCGCCGACGGTGATGCGGGACCGCCTCTACATCGACACCATGCAGCAGGTCTACAGCAACGTCACGAAGGTCATGGTCGACAGCCGCCAGGGCTCCAACCTGCTTTACCTCCCTCTCGACAAGCTCATGCAGCTTTCGGGAACGGGCGTGGGCAACGGTGCTGCCGTGCCGCCGGCGGGTGCTGCCTCCGGGGCCGACAGCAGCAGCAACCAAAGTCTGCCCACCACAGGGGGCGCCGTGGACGCCCGGTCGCGAGACGGTCTCCGTAGTCGTGACCGCGATGTGCGCTGAAGCAGCAAGGAAACAGACATGAACCGAATCGGTATCTCCCTGGTCAGTGTGCTGCTGGCCATTGTCATCGCCGCCTCCACTCTGTTCGTCGTGGACCAGCGTCAGTTCGCCGTGGTCTATGCCCTCGGTGAAATCAAGGAAGTCATCAGCGAGCCGGGCTTGAAGTTCAAGCTGCCGGCGCCGCTGCAGAACGTCGTGTTCCTCGACCGTCGCATCCAGACCCTGGACAGCCCGGAATCGCGCCCGATCTTCACCGCAGAGAAGAAGAGCCTGGTCATTGACTGGCTGGTGAAGTGGCGCATCCCCGAACCACGCCAGTTCATCCGCAACAACGGCGTCGACATCCGCAACGCCGAGAACCGCCTGTCTCCCATCGTTCAGGCCGCGCTCAACGAGGAAGTGACCAAGCGCACGGTGGGCGCCGTGCTGTCCACCGAGCGCGAAAAAGTCATGCAGGGCGTGATCCAGCGCCTGGCGGACGACGCCAAGGCCTTCGGCATCGAGATTGTCGACGTGCGCATCAAGCGCGTGGACTTCTCGGCCAACATCACGGACTCGGTCTATCGCCGCATGGAGTCCGAGCGCAAGCGCGTGGCCAACGAACTGCGCTCGACCGGCGGAGCAGAGGGCGAGAAGATCCGTGCCGACGCCGACCGTCAGCGTGAAATCATCGTCGCCGAAGCCTACCGCGATGCCCAGAAGATCAAGGGTGAAGGGGATGCCAAGGCGTCTGCGTTGTATGCCGAGGCCTTCGGTCGTGACCCGCAGTTCGCTCAGTTCTATCGCAGCCTTGAGGCTTACCGCTCGACCTTCCGTAACAAGGGCGACGTCATGGTCCTCGACCCCAGCAGCGACTTCTTCAAGGCCATGCGTGGCAGCAGTTCGGGTACGGGCGGCGCGCCGCGCAAATGAGCCGGTGATGCCGTCGCGCTGGATGCTGCATCCCGATGCAGACGGGGCCGGAGGGCCTGCGCATGGGTGAGGTGCTCTGGATCGCGCTGGCCCTTGTCTTCGTGGTCGAGGGTCTGTTGCCCGCCATCCATCCCGCCGGGTGGCGACGCATGTTCGAGCAGTTGCTTCAACTGAACGACGAGCAGATTCGCCGCTTCGGTCTCGGCAGCATGGTCGTCGGTCTGCTGCTGCTCTGGCTGATTCAGACGTTTTCCTGAACGTCCTGACGCGGGAGGTGGGGCGGGGTGCTGTGAAAGTGTCCCGAACCCCCGGTAGAATCTCGTTTTTAACCCCCGCACCTTTTTTTATGTCGTCTGCTTGGCTGTTGCCAGAGCACATCGCTGACGTCTTGCCTGCGCAGGCCCGTCGCGTGGAAGAACTGCGTCGCATCTGGCTGGACGTGGCCCGCAGTTACGGCTACGAGCTGGTGATGCCGCCCCTGCTCGAGCACCTCGACTCATTGCTGTCCGGAACCGGGCGTGCGTTGGACCTGCGCACGTTCAAGCTCGTCGACCAACTCTCCGGTCGCACACTGGGCATCCGCGCCGATGCCACCCCTCAGGTCGCGCGCATCGATGCCCACCTGCTCAACCGCGACAGCGTGACCCGGCTGTGTTACTGCGGCCCTGTGCTGCACACCCGCCCCGCCAGTCCTCAGGCTGGCCGCGAGCCGCTGCAACTGGGTTGCGAGATCTATGGGCACGCAGGCCTGGAGGCAGAGCTCGAGGCCACCGAACTGGCCCTGGAAGGGCTGCAGGGGGCGGGGCTCTCCAACCTGG
>JAJUHM010000250.1 GCA_029279925.1 Aquabacterium olei | reverse complement strand
GGCTTGGTGATGTAGTCGACCGCGCCCAGGCTCAGGCCCAGGGCCTCGTCCTCGATGGTGCTCATCGCGGTCACGAAGATCACGGGGATGCGGCGGCGGTCGGGGTTGGCCTTCATGCGGCGGCACACCTCGTGCCCGCTGAGGTCCGGCATCATGATGTCGAGGAGCACCAGGTCAGGCGGCTCATCCGAGTAGACGATCTTCAGGGCCTTGTCACCCGAGGTCGCCACCTTGATGCGGTAGTCCTGCCCCAGCACACGGGACAACAGCTCGATGTTCTGCGGTGAGTCGTCGGCCACCAGGATGGTGGGGCGCCGCAGGGCAGGAAGAGGGGACATCCTTGTTCACTCCACTGAAACCGTTTTATCTTTTTCTGTTGTCTTCAGGCCGCCGGGATCTGCCGGCTGAGGTTGGCCCGCTGGCGCTGCACCATCACGGCCCCTGCCGCCCGCAGCACTTCGACGGCCACCAGCGGCACCCGGGCCACCAGTTCCTCGAAGCGCGGCAGACGCAGCGCGAACACCACGCAGGGCGTCATGGCCTCGACGTTGGCCGAGCGCGGCACATCGGCGAACAGGGCCGGCTCGCCACAGACGGCCCCCGGCCGCAGGATGGCGATGCGTGTCGTGCCCGGGGCCGCCCCCGTGACGAACACCTGGAGCGAGCCCTGCCCCAGAAAGTACACCGCGCGTTCGTGGTCGCCCTGCTTGATGAGCAAGTCACCCGAACGCAACTCGTGTCGCGTGAGGTACTGCGCGAACGTGCGCCACTGCTGCGGATCCAGACGCGGCCGGAACGCGTCGTCCGTGTTCAGCGTCTGAATGGCCTGAATCAGTTCATTGCCGTCCATCTTGTCCTCTAAGCGCCGATCGGCAGAGGGGGTGCCGACCGACGTCCTCCCAAGGGCCGTTCACTTGCCGATGCAGAAGCGCGTGAAGATCTCGCCCAGCAGGTCATCGGCGGAAAAGGCGCCGGTGATGGCGCCCAGGGCATTGTGCGCCAGGCGAAGTTCTTCCGCCAGCAGATCCAGGGCCCCATCCTGCATCGTGGCATGCGCCTGGGCTTCGGCCAGATGCGCCCGCGCGACACGCAGGGCCTGCACGTGCCGCTGCCGGGCGATGAACACGTCCTCGCCACCCGCCTGCCAGCCCGCCAGCAAAAGCAGCGTGTCGCGCAAGGCATCCAGCCCCTCGCCGGTGCGGGCCGACAGGGCCAGTGCCTGGTCCCCTTGCGCCGCATGCGCCGCCAGCCAGGCCGGCATGCGCGCGGCCGCCTCGCCCGGAGCCCCGCAGGCATCGGCCTTGTTGAACACGTGGACCACCGGCACGCCGCGGGGCAGCCGCCCGCGGATCTCGCCATCGACGGCGGCATAGGCGGGCTCGTCCACCCGGGTCAGGTCATGCAGGAACAGCACCGCATCCGCCTGGCCGATGGCCTCCCAGCTGCGTGCCATGCCGATGCGCTCGACCTCGTCGGCCGCCTCGTGCTCGGCCCGCAACCCGGCCGTGTCGATCACGTGCAGCGGCACCCCGCGGATCTGGATGGTCTCGCTGACCTTGTCGCGCGTGGTGCCCGCAATCGGCGTGACGATGGCCAGCTCGGCACCGGCCAGTGCATTGAGCAGCGAGCTCTTGCCCGCATTGGGCTGGCCGGCCAGCACGACCTGCATGCCTTCGCGCAGCAGCGCGCCCTGGCGGGCCTGCGCCAGCACGGCATCGAGTGCCGCCGCCAGGCCATCGAGCTTGCCGCGGGCATCGGCCTTTTCAAGGAAGTCGATCTCTTCTTCCGGGAAGTCCAGCGTGGCCTCGACCAGCATGCGCAGGTTGACCATGCGGTCGCGCAGCGCATTGACCTCGCGCGAGAACGCGCCCCCCAGCGAGCGGCTGGCCGAGCGGGCCGCCGCCTCGGTGCTGGCGTCGATCAGGTCGGCAATCGCCTCGGCCTGGGCCAAGTCGATCTTGTCGTTCAGGAAGGCGCGCTGCGTGAACTCGCCCGGCTCGGCCGGCCGCAGCCCGGGCAGGCAGGCGCGGCCCGTGGCAGGGTCGACCTCGGCCGCGGCTTCCAGGCAGCGCGCCAGCAGCAGCTGCAGCAGCACCGGGCCGCCATGGGCCTGCAGCTCCAGCACGTCTTCTCCGGTGTAGCTGTGCGGGGCCGGGAAGTACAAGGCCAGTCCGTGGTCGATGGCACCGCCCCGGGCGTCGCGAAACGGCCCGTAGGTGGCCATCCGGGGCGCGAGGTCGCGGCCACACAGGGCACGGGCCAGCCCTCCCAGCCCGCGTCCCGACACCCGCACGATCCCCACCGCCCCACGGCCCGACGCCGTGGCCACCGCCACGATCGGGGGCTGCCCCTGGGTGTTCACCATCGTCTTGTTCATCCTCGTTGTCGCCTCACCATCCGCCATTGTCACCGCCCGGCCCCCCGAACCGAGGGCTGCGCCGCGCAAACCCGGATGACGGGTCCAGGCCGGCCCTCCTACCCTGAGGGTGAATGGAGATCGTTGCATGGTGCGTCACTGTCTGAGCTGGTTGTTTCTTTTCGGGTCTGTGGGCCTCGGCATTGCCACGGTCCTGCACTTCCGCTTCGACCCGGCCGCGATCGCCACCCATTTCCTCTTCCCGTACTACGCCGTCTGCACGGCCCTGCAGTACGTGTGGCCCGAAACCCCGAACCGCTTCGAACGCGGCGAGGTGCTGACCGACGTGCTGCACAACCTGATGCTGATCGCGGTCACCGGCTTCCAGAACTTCGTGATCCATGCACTCGTGGCGCTCACGGGCACCGGCCTGCTCTTTCAGCAAGGCGTGCTGCCCGACGCCTGGGCCGCCCACCACCTGCCGTTGTGGGCACAGGTGCTGGTGGCCTGGCTGGTGTTCGACTTCATGTTCTACGTCACCCACCGCATCGGGCACGAGGTCGACTTCTTCTGGCGTCTGCACAGCGTGCACCATTGCGCCCACCGCCTGAGCGTGCTCAACGCGAGCCGCGCCCACCCGCTCGACCTGATCTGGCGCCGCATCGTGCCCGTCTTCGTCACCTTCCAGACCGGGGTGAGCCAGGAGGCCTTCATCCTGAGCGGCGTGATCGGCAGCGTGCTGGCCACGATCACGCACATGAACGTGCGCTTCCGCTTTGGCTGGCTCAACTACCTGATCGGCACCAACGAAATCCACCGTTGGCACCATTCCAACCGCATCGACGAGGCCAAGAACTACAGCATCGTGATGCTGTGGGACCACCTCTTCGGCACCTTCGTCTACCCCCGCGACCGACGCGCGCCAGACCAACTGGGGTTGTTCGACGAGCGGCACTACCCGCTGCACAGCTTTGCCGGGCAACAGACGGTGCCGCTGGCCTGGGGGCGGATCAAGGCGCGCCGGGCTCAAGAAGATGCGGCTGCGGGCATTGCATCGGCTGCCTCGGTGCCGCACCACGACGGCACAAGCCGGCCGGCGACAGCGCCCTGAACTGGCGCGCCATTGCCACGTTGCGGTGCGGGCGGTGTCATCGGCACGTCATTAAGGGTTTACACCATGGCATCATTGTTGCAACGCACCAATTGCACTTGGTCTCACGGAGGAAACCACCATGCTCGAACTGATCCAGGACTTCCTGCTGTTCCGCGGTCCTGACAACCAGGATCCCTCGTTCTGGGCCCTTGGCCTGGCCGGCGTGGCCGCTGCCATGCTGATGAGCCGCCGACAGAAGCGCGACTGAGCGCCTGGCTCTCGCCTGCGCCGGCCCCTGCGGGCCGAGCATGAAAAAAGCCGCCTGGCATCGCTGCGCAGGCGGCTTTGTCATTCAGGCCGGGGTGTTCAGTTCTGCACGCCCAGTTGCTTGTTGATCATCCACTGCTGGGCGATCGACAGGATGTTGTTGGTCAGCCAGTACAGCACCAGGCCGGCCGGGAAGAAGAAGAACATCACGCTGAACAGCAGCGGCATGATCCACATCATCTTGGCCTGAACCGGATCCGGCGGGGTCGGGTTCAGCCAGGTCTGGAGCAGCGTCGACGCCGTCATCAGCGCCGGCAGCACGAAGTACTGGTCCATCACCGACAGGTCGGTGATCCAGCCGATCCACGGCGCATTGCGGATTTCGACCGACGACGACAGCACCGAGTACAGCGCGATGAACACCGGGATCTGGATCAGGATGGGCAGGCAGCCGCCAATCGGGTTGACCTTTTCCTCGCGGTAGATCTTCAGCATCTCCTGCTGCATCTGCTGCGGCTTGTCCTTGAGGTTTTCACGCAGCTGCTGGATGCGCGGGTTCAGCGCCTTCATCTTGGCCATCGAACGGTAGGCGCTGGCGTTGAGCCCATAGAAGGCCGCCTTCAGCAGCACCACCAGCGCCACGATCGCCCAGCCCCAGTTGCCCAGCAGGCCGTGCAGCTTGTCGAGCAGCCAGAACAGCGGCGCGGCCATGATGTGCGTCCAGCCGTAGTCCTTGGTGTACTCCAGGCCCTCGGCCAGCACCTTCAGCTTGTTCTCTTCCTGCGGACCGACGAACAGCGTCGATTCGAAGGCCTTGGTCTGACCCGCAGCGACTTCGCCCAGGTTGAACAGCATGCCGGTGGCATACAGGTTGGTGCCGATCTTCTTGCCGAAGAACTCGCGCTCGATCGGGTCGTTCTGCAGCCACGCCGACGCGAAATGGTGCTGCACCATGGCCACCCACCCGCTCTTGTCGGCCTTCTCGAACGTGGCCTTGCCGGCGTCCAGGTCGTCGAACGACAGCTTCTGGTACTTGCCCTTCTCGTTGTAGACGGCCATGCCGGTGTAAGCCACCGGGCCGCCGAGGAAGGCCGGGCCTGCGGCCGCCGCCGGGTCGCTGCGGTCGCGCGTCAGTTGCAGATAGACCTGCGGGTGCACCGGCACGCCCGAGCCGTTGACGACCTCCTGCTTCACGCCGATGGCGTAGTCGCCCCGCTTGAACGTGTAGGTCTTGACCAGCTTGACGCCATTGACCGGCTGCGACTCGAGCTTGAGCGTCAGCGTGTCGGCACCGGCGGCCAGCGTGCGCTCGCCCGGCAGCACGGTGTAAGGCGTCGTGTGGTTCGGCAGCGTCTCGCCGGCGCGCTGACCGATCAGGCCCGACTCGGCCACATAGGTGTGGGTCGCCGTCTTGTCGAGCACGACCATGTTGCGGCCGGATTCCTGCTGATCCTGGTGCTTCAGCAGCTCGACCTTCACCAGGCTGCCACCGTCGCTGTCGACCGTGGCCTTGACGACGTCGGTCGTGATGGTGACCTGTTCACGCGGAACAGCCGGTGACGAAGCGGCACCGGAGGCGGCCGCAGCCACCTGGGCCGCGGCGCCCGGCAGGCTGGCGCCTGGCGCGGGCACCGCACCCTGGCCAGCTGCCGAAGC
>JAJUHM010000249.1 GCA_029279925.1 Aquabacterium olei | reverse complement strand
CGGCCCCGGGTTCACCGGGCTGGGTGGCGAAGGTGGCGTCCCGGTGGCGCCGGGCAGGCCCTGCTCGGGCGAGGCGAGGCTGCCGCGCGCGGCCGGCGCCGGGCCGTCGATCGGCACCCGGGCAGGCGTGTTGCGCTCGAAGCCCCCGACGGGCGGCAGGCTGCCTGCGGCCGGTGGCGGCAGCAAGGGCAGGTCCAGGGTGACGACCCCGTCGCCGGCGGCCGGGCCGATGTCGGCGCCGCGCTGGGTCAGGCCCTTGAGCACGAGGTCGCCATCGACGCGGTCCCCCAGGCGCAGCGCACGGGGAGGCTTGCCGTCCACCGACACCAGGGCGACGCCCTGGCCGCCCGGGGTGCGCGGTGCGACCACGCCCAGCAGCTTGATGCGCGAGAGCAACTCGGCGGAGGCGGTGATCACCGGGGTGGCCTCGGCTGCACGGGCCGGCCCGCTCAACAGGCGGCGCAGGTCTCCACGCACGGCGGTGTCGGGCGACACGAGCGTGGCATTGGCCGGGACGGCAGCCGGCGGGGCAAGCCAGCGCAGGCCCCAGTAGGCCAGGCTCGCCGCGACGGCGGCCCATGTCAGGAGGGCGAAGAAGCGAGATGCCATATCACCCCATTATGATGGTTGCCGAAGTGGCGGCGTGACGGAAACTGCGGGGGCAACCCCGGGTACATCCGGCGCCGGAGGCGGCCCGGGCTGCGGCATGCTGGCATGGCCTGCGGTGCCGGACGGTCCGAGGGGCGCCAGCGTCTTATTCCGGAAAGCAAGATGAGCAAGTTTCAGATGATGTCCCGGGCCCGTCAGCGTGCGGGTCAACTGGTCCAGCGTGGCTTCACGCTGATCGAACTGATGGTGGTGCTGGTGATCATCGGTCTGCTGGCGGCGCTGATCGTGCCCAACGTGCTGGACCGCGCCGACGACGCACGCGTGACGGCGGCACGCACCGACGTCAGCAACCTGATGCAGGCGCTCAAGCTGTATCGGCTGGACAACCAGCGTTACCCGACGGCCGAGCAAGGCCTCAAGGCGCTGGTGGCCAAGCCCACGACCGGCCCCATTCCCCCGAACTGGAAGCCGTATCTGGAAAAGCTGCCCACCGATCCGTGGGGCAATGCCTACCAGTATGTGAACCCGGGCGTGAAGGGCCAGGTCGACGTCTTCAGCTTCGGGGCCGATGGCCAGAGCGGCGGCGAAGGCCGTGATGCGGACGTCGGTTCCTGGCAGTGAACTTCGGCGCCGGCAGCGCGGTTTCACGCTGCTGGAGTTGATGGTCGTGATCGCGATGATCGGCCTGACGACGGCCGTGATCTCGCTGGCGATCCCGGATCCGGCGGCCACCCGTCTGGACAGGGAGGCTGCGCGCCTCGTGGCCGTGCTCGAGTCGGCGCGCACGCAGGCGCGGGCCGGTGCCTTGACGGTGCTGTGGGTGCCGCAGCCCAATGGACCGGATGCCGATTACCAGTTCCTGGGATTGCCGCCCGCCTTCATGCCGCCGCTGCAGTGGCAGGCGCGCGAGGTGCGTGCCGAGGTGGTCGGCGCGCGCAGCATCGTCCTGGGTCCCGAGCCGGTCATCGGCCCGCAGAGCGTGGTGCTGAGCCTGGAAGACCGCCGCCTGGTGATCGCCACGGACGGGCTGTCGCCCTTCGATGTGGTGACCGACGATGGCAGTGCACAAGGGGCCGCAAATGGCGGTCGCTGACCCGCGCGGCGTGCGGCGGTGGCATGCTGCGGCCCCGGGCATGACGCTGATCGAGGTGCTCGTGGCGCTTGCCATCGTGGCGGTCACGCTGTCGGCGGGCATCAAGGCGGCCGGCGGCCTGGGGGTCAACGCCCAGCGCATGGCCGACCTGACTCTGGCGCAGATGTGCGCCGAAAACCAGCTGACGTCGATGAAGCTCTCGCGCTTGTTCCCGCCCGTCGGCGACAGCGACTTCAGCTGCCAGGAGATGGGCCGTACGCTGCCAGGGCGTCTGGTGGTGCGCCCCACCCCCAACCTCAATTTCCGTCGGGTCGACGCGCAGGTGATGGACGAATCGAACCAGCCGATCGTCAAGCTGTCCACCATCCTGCCCCGATTCTGACGTGCAGGCCATGCTTTCTCGCCCTTCCCCTCCGACGCTGCATTGCCCGGCCCGGCCCCGCCGGTCGGGTGGCTTCACGCTGGTCGAGGTGCTGGTGGCGTTGATGATCCTGTCCGTGCTGGCGGCCACCGCCTGGAAGGGACTGGATGCCATCAGCGGCGCGCGTGCCGTGGCCGACGAGAACCTGCGGCGCACGCTGCGGCTGCAGTCGGTGATGGTGCAGTGGGAGGCCGACATGGCGCAGGTGCTGGACACCCAGGTGGTGCCCGGCCTGGAGTACGACGGCGGCGCCATGCGGCTGACACGGCGGGACGCGACGGGCGTGCGCGTGGTGGCGTGGGTGCTGCGCGGCGGTCGCTGGGTGCGCTGGGCCAGCCCGGCAGTGACCCGGGTGGGCGAACTCAAGCAGGCCTGGCGCACGACCTACCAGCTCCAGGGTACCGAGCCGGGGTCGCTGACGGCCTTGTCCGGCGTCGGACAGTGGCAGGTCTACTGTTTCCGCAATGGCTCGCTGACCAACTGCCAGTCCACCGGCAACGTGGCCCCGTCTGCCGCCCCGGGTTCGGGGGCGCCGACGGTCTTGCGCCAGCAATTGCCCGAGGCCGTGCGCCTGCAGCTGGTGTTCGCCGAGGGCAGCGGGCTCAGCGGGCGGCTGCAGCGTGACGTGATGCTGTCGCCGCAGCCGAACTGAGGACGTGATGCCGACGACCATGACAGGGATGCCCGCCGTTGCTCGCCCAGGCCGCCCGCCGCGCGCGCAGCGGGGGGCGGCCTTGTTGATGGCCATGGTCATCGTGACGCTGGTGGCCACTTTTGCCGCGTCGATGGTGTGGCAGCAGTGGCGGGCGGTCCAGGGGGAAAGCGCCGAACGTGTGCGAACGCAGGCGATGTGGGTGCTCAGCGGGGCCCTGGACTGGGCGCGGTTGATCCTGCGGGAGGACGCGCGAAACGGCGGACCGGATCATCTGGGTGAGGCCTGGGCAACGCCGCTGGCCGAAGCGCGCCTGTCGACCTTTCTGGCAGCGGACGCGGGCAACACCGACGACGCGCCGGAGGCCTTTCTGTCCGGGCGGGTCGAAGATGCCACCGCGCGGTACAACCTGCGCAACGTCGTCGACGGTGCGGGGGAGCTTGACGCGCGGGAGGTGGCCGTGTTGCGACGTCTGTGCGAGATGCTCGGCTTGGCGCCCGCGCTGGGCGACGGTCTGGCTGCAAGCTACCGGCGGGCGTGGCTGGCCCAGCAGACCGGGGATGCCACCCTGCTGGCCAAGCTCGGGGGCGAGACCGAGCAGGCGCAGGCGCCTCTGATGCCGCAGCATGTGGACCAGCTCGTGTGGCTCGGGTTCGACGCCGCCACAGTGGAACGCCTGCGCCCCTATCTGACCGTGTTGCCCGACTCGACCGGCGTGAACGTGAACACCGCGCCCAAGGAGGTGATTGCCGCTGCGGTCGACCGGCTGGACCTGGCCACCGCCGAGCGGCTGGTCCAGGCGCGGCAGCGCAGCGCCTTCAAGGACGCGGCAGAGCTGTCGCGGGTGTTGGACGCACGCACGCTCGATCTCTCGCGGCTGCGGACGAACTCCGACTTCTTCGAGGTGCGCGGTCGCCTGCGGCTGGAGGACAACGTCATCGAGCAGCGCCACCTGGTGCAGCGTGTCGGCATGGACGTGCTGGTGCGGCACCAGAGCCGCTTCTCGGGGCTGGAGCCGACCGCTGGCTCCGGGCAGACCCGGCCTTGAGTCGCGGGGGGATGGGACGACCTGCCGTCATCCGCGTATCAATCCGTAAAGGGGTGCTATTTCGGCGCTCCTACAATGCGCAAGCACCTATGCTGGTGCAACCTTCATACCCGACCGAGCCAGACCCCCGCATTACGGCATGAGCACCCTGATCATCCAGCTGCCCGCGCGAGCACGCCAGGGCGCCGACGCCGAGCAGGACGCTGCCGGGGCCTTGCCCGGGTCGACCGCCCGCGAGTTCCCGTATGTGCTCAGCAGCGACGGGGTGAGCGTGACCCGGCAGGGACGCTGCACGGCGCCGATGCTGCCCCGCGCGGACACCGTCGTGGCGGTGATGCCGCCCCAGGACCTGAGCTGGCACCGCCTGACGCTGCCGCGCGCGCCTGCAGGGCGACTGCGGGCGGCGCTGGCCAGCCTGCTCGAAGAGGCCCTGCTGAACGAGCCCGACGACGTGCACCTGGCGGTGGCGCCGGCCGCCCGACCGGGGCAGCCGACCTGGGTGGCCGTCTGTGATCACACCTGGCTCACGGGGCAGATCATGGCGCTCGAAAAGGCCAAGGTCCGCGTGGACCGGGTCGTGCCCGCCGTGTGGCCGGATGAGCCGGCGTCGGCCTACTTTCACCAACTGGATGGGGACCTGGACGGCGGGGAGGGCGGGGACACGGTCCTCACCTGGTCGTCGCCGGACGGCGTGGCCACCTGGCCGGTCGAGGGTTCGCTGGCCCGTGCGCTTTTGCCGGAGCCCGTCCCCGATGACGCGCGCTGGTTCGCAACCCCGGCCGTCGCTGCGCCGGCCGAGCGTTGGCTGGGTCGCCCCGTCATCGTGCAGACGCCAGCCGAGCACCTGCTGCAGGCCGCGCGCTCGCTGTGGAACCTGCTGCAGTTCGAGTTGACGCCGCGCAGCAAGGGGCTGCATGCCTTGCGCGACCAGTGGCGCCGCGTGATGAGCCCACAGTGGCGACCGGTTCGGGCTGGCGTGGTCGCGCTGGTGGCCGTGCACGTGGTGGGCCTGAACCTGTGGGCGTGGCACGAGAAGCGCGACGTGCAGCGTCAGCGTGCCGAGATGGTGCAGCTGCTGCGTCAGGCCCATCCTCAGGTTCAGGTCGTGCTGGATGCCCCTGTTCAGATGCAGAAGGAAACCGAACTGCTGCGCGCGGCTGCGGGCGAACCGGGTGACAACGATCTGGAGTCGCTGATGGGCGCGGTGGCCGCCGCCTGGCCCGCCGAGCAGGCATCGCCATCGGTCCAGTACGACGGCAGCAGCCTCACCCTGGGGGCGCCGGCCGGCTGGGGGGCGCCCGAGATCGAGGCCCTGCGCGAGCGCTTGACCGCCGCCGGCGTCGAGTTGGAGGTGGACCCGGCGGGCGGCCGCTTCACGGTGCGCCGCGCGTCCCGTGTCTGATCCTTTTTGACCCGCTTGACCACGATGGCTTCGATCGACGCATCCCCTTCTCTTGACGGCTTCCGCGAGGCCTTGCAGGCGCGCTGGGCCACGATGGCGGCGCGAGAGCGTCGGCTGGTGACGGTGGCGTTGTGGCTGGCGGCGCTGGCGGT
>JAJUHM010000248.1 GCA_029279925.1 Aquabacterium olei | reverse complement strand
GGTCGCGCCTGACAGCGCTGACATCGAACCATCGTAGGGAAGCCCTGGCGCCACGCCAAGGGGGCGGCCCGCTGGCATCGCCTCAACGTAGGGGTGCCTTCCCCTCAGGCAAGGGAAGAAAACCCGCACCCCGCCCCGGCCGCTCACACCCTGACAAACAGAAAAATGCACGGGAGACCGGGGCTTCCTGCGGGTCTTGCGGGTTTCGACCCGATGTCATCATTCGAGAAGTACACTATGCTGCACTGCACCAATTCAACATGAACGGTGCCTGGGGCTCCCAAAAGGACGCGCCGACATCGACCTGAGGTAAGACCATGCTTTATCAGATCTACGAAACCCAGCGCGCCTGGATCAGCCCCTTCTCGGAATTCGCGAGCGCGGCCTCCAAGCTGTACAGCCACCCGCTGTCGCCCATGGCCCATCTGCCGATCGCCCAGCGTGTGGCGGCGGGCTTCGATCTGGTGCACCGTCTGACCAAGGAATACGAAAAGCCCGAGTTCGACATCAACAAGGTGAACGTGCACGGCACCGACGTCGTGATCCAGGAGCAGGTGGTCGAGGCCAAGCCCTTCTGCCGCCTGCTGCGCTTCAAGCGCTTCACCGACGACGGCAAGCTGCTGGACAAACTGCGCGCCCAGCCCTCGGTGCTGGTCGTGGCGCCGCTGTCGGGCCACCACAGCACGCTGCTGCGCGACACCGTGCGCACGCTGCTGCAGGATCACAAGGTCTACATCACCGACTGGGTGGACGCCCGCATGGTGCCGGTCGAGAACGGCCCCTTCCACCTGGACGACTACATCAACTACGTGCAGGACTTCATTCGCAAGATCGGGCCCGACGTGCACGTGATCTCGGTGTGCCAGCCGACGGTGCCGGTGCTGGCCGCGATCTCGCTGATGGCCAGCCGGGGTGAAACCACGCCGCGCACGATGACGATGATGGGCGGCCCGATCGACGCCCGCAAGTCGCCCACGGCGGTGAACAACCTGGCGATGAACAAGTCGTACGAATGGTTCGAGAACAACGTGATCTATCGCGTGCCTCAGAACTATCCGGGCGCTGGCCGGCTGGTGTACCCCGGCTTCCTGCAGCACACGGGCTTCGTGGCCATGAACCCGGACCGCCACGCCAATTCGCACTACGACTACTTCCTGGACCTGGTGCGGGGCGACGAGGAAAGCGCCGACGCCCACCGCGTGTTCTATGACGAGTACAACGCCGTGCTGGACATGCCGGCCGAGTACTACCTGGAGACCATCCGGACCGTGTTCCAGGACTTCGCGCTGGTCAATGGCACGTGGATGGTGCGCAACCCGCAGGGCAAGGAAGAACTGGTCAGGCCGGCGGACATCAAGACCACCGCCCTGCTGACCGTGGAAGGCGAGCTGGACGACATCTCCGGCTCGGGCCAGACCCGCGCGGCACACGAGCTGTGCACCGGCATCCCCCCGGCCAACCAGAAGCACTACGACGTGATCGGTGCCGGCCACTACGGCATCTTCTCGGGCCGCCGCTGGCGCGAGATGGCCTATCCGGAGATCCGCAACTTCATCCTGGCCCACAACAAGTGAGTCTGGCGGCCACCGCCCTGTGCGGCGGTGCGCCCCAAGGGCTGTAGACTGCGGCGCCACCATGGATGCCGACCGGATCAACGCCCTGTTGCCGCAGACGCAATGCACGCGCTGCGGCTACCCCGACTGTGCCAGCTACGCCCGCGCGATCGCCGCGGGTGAAGCCGGCATCAACCAGTGCCCGCCCGGCGGCGCCGAAGGCGTGGCCCGGCTTGCGGCCCTCACCGGCCTGCCCGTCGCGCCCCTGAGCGCCGAGCACGGCGAGGAAGGCCCGCTGCGGCTGGCCGTGATCGACGAGGACTGGTGCATCGGCTGCACGCTGTGCATCAAGGCCTGCCCGGTCGATGCCGTCATCGGCACCAACAAGCACCTGCACACCGTCATCGAAGCCGACTGCACGGGCTGCGAGCTCTGCATCCCGGTGTGTCCGGTGGACTGCATCAGCCTGGTGCCGGCCCACCCGGAGCCCGCCCCCACGGGCTGGGCCGCCTGGTCGCCCCAACAGGCCGATGAGGCCCGCGCGCGCTATGAGCGCCGTACCGTGCGGCTGCAGCGCGCCAAGGTGGAACACGAGCAGAAGATGCTGGCCAAGGCCGAGCACAAGCTGGCCCACCTGGAGGAAGAATCCCGCCTGACCGACCCGGTGGTGCTGGACCAGAAGCGCGCCGCGATCGAAGCCGCCCTGGCCCGCGCCCGCGCGCGTCGCCAGGGCAACCCCGGTGGCAGCGCCCCTGGATCAGGGGGCTGAACCATCCGGGCGTCCGGTTTTGCCCCGGCGCCGAGACGAGGCGTCACGCCGCGTGATCCGAACGGACCATGCGCACCGGAAAGCGCACCGAAGCGGTGCCACAGTGCCCCGCGAGACTTCGGCCACTTCACGTACCGAGGTTCCAGATGTCGCGTTTTGTCTCTCCCTCTCTGTCTGCCCTGCGGCCGCTCAGCGCCGCCATCCTGATCGGTCTGGCCGGCCTGGCCCAGGCCTCGTCGTCCGGCCTGGTCATCAGCCAGGTGTATGGCGGCGGCGCCGCCACCAGTGGCTCGCCCACCTTCCGCAATGACTACGTCGAGCTGTTCAACGCCGGCACGGCACCGGTCAGCCTGGCCGGCCTGTCGCTGCAGTACGCCTCGGCCACCGGCACGGGCAGCTTCGCGTCGAACTCGCCCATCGCCCTGCCCGCCGCCACGCTGCAGCCGGGCCAGTACTTCCTGGTGAGCCTGCCGACCAGCAGCACCGTGGGCCCCGTCCTGCCTGTTGCGGCCGATTTCTCGCCCACCACCACGGTGCCCAACCTGAGCGCCACCGGCGGCAAGCTGGCCCTGGTGAACAGCACCACCGGCCTGACCTGCAACGGCGGAAGCACCGCTTGCAGCCCCGCCCAGCTGGCACAGATCATCGACCTGATCGGCTACGGCAGCGCCAACTTCTATGAAGGCACCGCCCCCGCCGACGCGGGCAGCACCACCACTGCACTGCTGCGCGCGGGCCAAGGCTGCACCGACACCGACGCCAACAAGAGCGACTTCACCCCCGGCACGCCCGCCCCGCGCAACACGGCCACGCCCCTGCAAAGCTGCAGCGGCGGTGGGACCGGCGGCACGGGCGGAACCGGTGGCACCGGCGGTGGCGGCACCGGCACGGGCGGCGACGCCCCCACCCACACCATTCCGCAGATCCAGGGCAGTGGCGCGACCAGCCCGCTGGTGGGCCAGAAGGTCCGCACCAGCGGCGTCGTCACCCGCCTGCTGAACAACGGCTTCTTCATGCAGGACCCCGTGGGCGACGGCAACCCTGAAACGTCGGACGGCATCCTGGTGTTCACCAGCACCGCGCCCACCGTGCGCGTGGGCCAGGCCGTCACGCTCAGCGGCACCGTCACCGAGTTCAACACCGGTGCGGCCGGCAACGCCCGCACCGCAGCCCGCCCCGTGACCGAGCTGACCAGCGTCAGCAACATCACCATCGGATCGGGCGACCACGTCATCACGCCCACCGTGCTGAACCTGCCCGCGACCGAGGCCCAGCTGGAAGCGCTGGAAGGCATGCTGGTGACCATCCCGCAACAGCTGACCGCCTCGCAGAACTACTTCCAGGGCCGCTACGGCCAGGTCACGCTGTCGGCCGAGGGCCGCCTGATCAAGCCGACCAACGTGTTCCGCCCTGGCAGCGCCGATGCCCTGGCCATGACGGCCAGCAACGCGCAGCGGCAGATCCTGCTGGACGACGGCACCAGCGCGCAGAACCCCGTGAACACGCCCTACATCGGCGAAGGCGGCACGCTGCGCGCCGGTGACACCGTCGACAGCCTGACCGGCGTGATCGACTACGGCCTGAGCACGGCCAGCAACACGGGCCTGGCCAGCTACAAGATCCACCCGACCGAGCCGGTCGCCTTCCAGCGCGTGAACCAGCGCACCGCCGCCCCCGCGGCCCTGGGCGGCAACGTGAAGGTGGGCAGCTTCAACGTGCTGAACTACTTCACCACCTTCACCAACGGCCAGACGGCTTCCGGCCAGACCGGCCAGGGCTGCAGCCTGGGCGGCTCGGTGTCGGCCAGCAACTGCCGCGGTGCCGATAACCTGGACGAGTTCGTGCGCCAGCGCACCAAGATCGTCAAGGCCCTGGCTGCCCTGAACGCCGACGTGGTCGGCCTGATGGAGATCCAGAACAACGGCAACACCGCCGTGCAGAACCTGGTGGACGCGCTGAACGCCGAAGTGGGCAGCAAGGCCTACGCCACCATCGCCCTGCCCGCCGCCGGCACCGGCACCGATGCCATCCGCGTGGCCATGATCTACAAGCCCGGTGCGGTGACCCCGGTGGGCGCGCCGCTGAGCGACACGCATGCCGTGCACAGCCGCCCGCCGCTGGCCCAGACGTTCGCGGCTGCCAATGGCGAGAAGTTCAGCGTGGTGGTGAACCACTTCAAGTCCAAGGGCAGCTGCCCGAGCGCCGGTGACGGCGACGCCGCCGGCAACACCGACAGCGGCGACGGCCAGGGCTGCTGGAACGCCAAGCGCGTGCAACAGTCGGAGCGCCTGCTGACCTTCCTGCAGACCGTCACGAGCACCGCCGCCGACAACGACGTGCTGGTGATCGGCGACCTGAACGCCTATGGCAAGGAAGACCCGATCGAGGCGCTGACCGCCGGCGGCATGGTCAACCTGATCGAGGCCTTTGCCGGCGCGCACGACTACTCGTACGTGTTCGACGGCGAGGCCGGCTACCTCGACCACGCCCTGTCGAACGCGCCGCACCTCGTCAAGGGCGTGGCGCACTGGCACATCAACGCCGACGAGCCGAGCGTGATCGACTACGAGCGCAACTTCAAGCGCCCGAGCGCCAGCGCCGGCTGCTACGTCAGCACCGAAACCAGCTGCAGCGTCGACCTCTACACCGCCACGCCCTATCGCTCGTCGGACCACGACCCCGTGCTGATCGGCCTGGAACTGGTCAAGGCCATCAACGGCAGCGCCCGCGGCGACACGCTGGTGGGCACGGCGGGCGACGACCGCCTGACCGGCGGTGAAGGCGCCGACCTGCTGACCGGCGGCGCCGGCCGCGATGTGTTCGTCTACACCAGCCTGCGCGACGCCCTGGACACCATCACCGACTTCACCCCGGGCACCGACCGCATCGAGCTGAGCGCGCTGCTGGCCGGCCTGGGCCTGGCTGGCACCGACGCCGTGGCCTCTGGCCATGTGCAGATCACGGACACCAGCGCCGGCGCCCAGATCCGCATCGACACCGACGGGGCCGCCGGCCCGGCCACGGCCCGTCCGCTGGTCACCCTGCGTGGCGTCTCGGCCGCGCAGTACAAGCGGTGGCT
>JAJUHM010000247.1 GCA_029279925.1 Aquabacterium olei | reverse complement strand
GGTCGAGATCATCGTGGGTGCGAAGACCAGCGACGCCACGCTCGCCCGCGGCTTCGACTATGTGCGCCAGATCGGCAAGACGCCCATCGTGGTCAACGACCGGCGCGGCTTCTACACCTCGCGCGTGTTCGCCACCTACATCATGGAGGGCATTGCGATGCTGGGCGAGGGCGTGCACCCGCGCTCGATCGAGGTGGCCGGGTTGAAGGCTGGCATGCCGATGCCGCCGCTGGCGCTGCAGGACGAGGTCTCGCTGAGCCTGTCGCTGCACATTGCCGAGCAGACCCGCAAGGATCTGGAAGCCGAAGGCAAGCCGGTGCCCGTGCACCCGGCCCATGCGGTGCTGGTGAATGTGGGGGCCACGCATGGCCGCGTCGGCAAGAAGGCCAGCCAGGGCTTTTACGACTACAGCGGCAAGGACAAGCGCCTGTGGCCTGCGTTGACCACGCTGTACCCGCCGCGTGACGACCAGCCCGCTCAGGCCGAGCTGGTGGACCGGCTGCTCTACGCCCAGGCCAACGAAGCGGCACGCTGCTTCGAAGAGGGCGTGGTGCGCTCGGTGGCCGATGCCAACATCGGCTCGATCTTCGGATGGGGCTTTGCGCCGCACCATGGCGGCGCGCTGCAGTTCATCAACGCGGTGGGCCCGGCGCGCTTTGTGGAGCGGGCACGTGAGCTGGCGCAGCGACATGGCTCACGCTTTGAGCCAGCGGCGTGTGTGGTTCAGATGGCCGCCGAAGGCCGCCTGTTCGAGGGCGCCGCATGAGCGCGATGGCCGGGGCGGGCCTCGACACACTGCTCGACGGCCTGACGGTGGTCGACCTGAGCCGCAACCTGCCCGGGCCGTTCGGTTCGCGCATGCTGGCGGACCTGGGTGCAGAGGTCGTCAAGGTCGAGCCGCCCGAGGGCGACCCGGCCCGGGCGCTGCCACCCTTGTTCACCGCCTTGAACGAGGGCAAGGCGTCCCGGCGTGTCGACTTCCGCTCGGCCGAAGACCTCGACGGCCTGCGCGATCTGCTCGCCACGGCCGATGTCATGCTCGACAGCTTTCGTCCCGGCGTGCTGGCCGGCATGGGGCTGGACGCGGCCACGCTGCACGCGCGGAATCCGCGGCTGGTGATGGTGTCCATCACCGGGTACGGGCAGGCCGGGCCCTGGGCGGGCAAGGCGGGACACGACCTCAACTTCATGGCGCTGTCCGGCGTGCTCGACGAGATGCGGGCGCCGACCGGTGAGCTCGCGCAGCCCAATGTGCAATGGGGGGATCTGGCAGGCGGGGCGTCGATGGCCGTCGTGGCCGTGCTGGCGGCCGTCTGGGCCGCGGGCCGCAGCGGCCAGGGGCAGCACATCGACGTCAGCATGACGCACGCCTTGCATGCCCACCTGGTGATGCCCCAGGCCACCGGCACGGTGCTTGCCCCGAGTCTGGGTCACCGCCCCGGACCGGGCGAAGACCTGCTCAACGGAGGCCTGCCTTGTTACCACGTCTACGCCACGGCCGATGGACGGCATCTGGCCGTCGGCGCGCTCGAGCACAAGTTCTGGCGGGCCGCCTGCGATGTGTTCGGTCGGCCCGACTGGGCCGATCGCCACTGGCAGCGCGGCGCCTTCCCGGGATCGCCCGATTGCTCGGCCTTGCGCGCGGAGGTCGCTGAGTGGGTCCGCACGCAGCCGTTGTTGCATTGGGCCGAGCGCTTCGCGCACGCCGATGCCTGTGTCACGCCGGTCTTGACCCGTGAGGAGGCGCGGGCGCACCCCGCGCTGGCCGGCGACCCGCAAAGCCTCTGGCGCCGCGTGCACTGAGCGGCGCCCGACGCGGCGCGCCCAGCCCCCTCAGGCCGCGTCGGCGTCAGCCGGCTGGGTCTTCAGCAGGTACATCACGCCCCGGCGCTCCTGCAGCAGGCCTTCGCGGGCGAAGGCCGCCATGGCGCGGCTCGCCGTTTCCGTGGTGAGACCCAGCAGCGCGCCCATGTCGGCACGCGACGGCGCAATGAAGCCACCGTCCGTCTGATGACGCGCCAGGTGGTGCAGCAGGCGGAGCACCCGTTCGCGCGCCGTGCCCGTCGACAGGCTGTCGATCACGAAGTCGGCCTGATCCACGCTGGCCTTCCAGTGGTGCATGAGGCTGGCATAGGCCTGTGGGTCGTGGTCGGCCCAGCGCAGCAGCGCCTGGCTGGGCGCCGAGCACAGGGCAGCGTGCCCGACCGAGGCCGCATCGTGGCTGTAGGGCTCGTTCAGCAGGGCCTCCAGCCCGAACACCTGGCCCGGCCCCAGCAATCGCATGATGCGCACGTGGCCGTTGGGATGTTGCCGTTGAAGCTTGACCGTGCCGTGCCGCACCACGTGCACCCGCAGGCCGGGTTGTCCTTGCCGTGTGGCCAGCGTGCCCTGCGGCAGGGGGCGGTGCACGACCGCAGCGCGGGCGGCTGCGGCAGTGGGGCTGTCGCCCAGGCGGGTGAACAGACAGGTGGGCCGGTTCGCGCAGGTGGCGCAGCCCGGCATCGGGTCACGCAATGCGCTGGGAAGCGCGCGCAGAGACGGCGGCAAGGCGGTCACGATGGGCTCCTGTGAGGCGTGTCGAGGCCGATGCCATGGGGCCTCTCGGGCCGTAGTGGGCCATGAAATCAGCGCCTGGAACCAGGTCTTTCACGCCGTTACGCGACCGAGCAAATCGTCACATCGCACCGTCGTTTCAACGTCCCTCTGACCTCGACAGCGGCCCTTCATTCCCGGGGGGGCGAGGACGCGGTTGCGGATTCGCAATGACATGGAAGAGGGTGCACCGCAGCATCAAAACGTGCGATCTGTCACCGGTCGCATGGCGTTGACCTTCAACCTTTTCCTAAACCGGGAGTCTTTATGAAACTGTCTTCTCTGGCTGCGGCCGCCATCCTGTCCCTGACTGCTGTGGCCGCCTCGGCCGACACCCTCGTGGCCTATGAAGTGAACAAGGCGAGCGCCACGTTCACGAATCCGGGCTACTTCATGCAGCGTTACGACTACTACCTCGACCCGGTGACCTTCCCGGACCAGCAGGCCGATGTGGGTTGGGCCTTCACCGAGCTGAAGTTCAAGGACGTCAAGGACATCGACTTCGCGTCGGTGCTGACGAACCTGGGCCATGCCGCGGTGAACTTCTACTCGCACACCGGCGCCCTGCTGTGGTCCGGTACGCCCACCCCGGGTGCCGGCCCCGCCGACGGCCTGAGCGTCGACACCTTCTACACCCCGACCTCGCACTTCTATCTCACGATCGAAGGCTACGCCGTGGGCAAGGGTCCGGGCGTGCTGGGTTCGTACTCGATGGAAATCACCGCTGCACCGGTGCCGGAACCCGAGTCGCTGGCCATGGCCCTCGGCGGCCTGGGTCTGGTCGGCGTCGCGCTGTTCAAGCGCCGCCGCGTGACGGACAACGCTTCGGTCTGACGCCACCCCCCACAACCAGAGCCTGGGTGGGTGCCGGCCCGAGCATCGGCTGACATCCGCCCGACCCACCGTCTCGCACAGGCCTGACTCAGGCTGGTGATCGGGGGGGTGACTGGCCTGCCACGGCAACCGTCCGTGGCAGGCATTTTTTTGTGCGCGGCTAAGTGCCGCGACGTGCCTGCCGCCAGGCTTCCAGCGTCTGGGACAGGTGGCGCAGGTCGCCGACCACGGTCACGCCCGCGATCTGCCGGCGCGAGAGCAGCGGGTGGCGACCGCCCACCCACAACGCCACGGAGGCCGGCAGCTTGGCCCGCAACTCGGGCAGCAAATCCTGGATCAGCGTGGCGGGTGCGGCCGGGCCGAACCCGAGGGCCACCACATCGGCGCGGTGGGCCGTCGATGTCTGCACGAGGTCCCACAGCGGGGTCTGCGGGCCGAGGTTGACAGGCAAGGCCTGCCAGGCGCTCAGGGCCGCTTCCACCGTCAGCAGGCCGAGGGCGTGCGGCTCACCGGGCAAGGTGCTCAGCAGCACACGGGGGGTGGCCATGGGAGACGGGTCGGGCAGGGCGTTGAGCCCCCCCTGGATCACCTGCTGCACCAGCTGACTCACCCAGTGCTCCTGCGCGATCTGGAAGCGCCCGCGCAGCCAGCCCTCGCCCACCTGCTCCATCAACGGTCCCGCCATGTCGGCCACAAAGGTCAACAGGCCAGCCGTGGTCAGCCCGCGGCGCAGGTGATGGCGCAACCCGGTGTGATCGTACCGGTCGATCATCTGCAGGGCCACGGACAGCCACGCTTCCGGCCGCAGCCCGTGCGCGGCGCTGGCGTTCGCCATGTCGGGCGCCCACCGCGTCGGCGCTTCGGCAGGGGCCGGGCTCAGGCGCGGGGCCGCGGGTCGACTCAGCCCCTGGGCGTCGGCACTGCGGTCGGCCAGCACCTGAAGGTCGTCGGTGGGCAGGGTGACGATGCGCCCCGGGCGGTGCCCCACGTCGAGCAGCCGCTTGATCAGGCGCAGTCGCTCGATCTGGTCCATCGGGTAGCAGCGCTCACCCTGGCCGTCGCGCACCGGGTCCGGAAAGCCGTAGCGTCGCTCCCAGATGCGCAGCGTGTCCTTGCTCAGGCCTGTGTCACGCTCGACGGCGGCGATCGACATCATCAGGGGACGGTTCATCGGTGCTGCATCCAATTGCGGTGAGGTCGCGTACAAACAGGGCACGCAAGGCTCGACAAACCGTGTGCATGCCGCAGTCGAACTGGACAGCGGGTTGCCGGGGGTTGGTCGCACGGCTAATATAGGTCGAAGCGGTCAGTTTGACCAAGACAAAAAGGACGACAAGATGACGCCACGCGCATTTCTGCCCATGCTGGTGACGGCGGCCTGCCTGACGGTAGCCCTGCCCGTGTCCGCCACCACGGCCGTGGCCCAGTCGGCTCCCCAGGGGGCCGGCCCGTCCTGTCCGGCCCTGCTCGACAAGACCTTCCCCCGGCTGCAGGACGAGAAGCCGCAGTCCCTGTGTCAGTACGCCGGCCGGGTGGTCCTGGTGGTGAACACGGCCAGCTACTGTGGGTTCACGTCGCAGTACAAGGGGCTGGAGTCCCTGCACAGCCGCTACAAGGACCGGGGGCTGGTGGTGCTGGGCTTCCCGTCCAACGACTTCGGCAACCAGGAGCCGGGCTCGTCCCGTGACATCGCCGAGTTCTGCACCAGCACCTACGGCGTGAAGTTCCCGATGTTCGCCAAGAGCCACGTGCGGGGCAGCGACGCCAACCCGCTTCACAAGGAACTGATCGCGCTCAGCGGCACGACGCCGAAGTGGAACTTCTACAAGTACCTGGTGGCGCGTGACGGGCGCACCGTCACCGCCTACAGCAGCATGACATCGCCGGACGACAAGGGATTTGTCCAGGACATCGAGCGCCTGCTGAACCAGGCGCGCTGAACCCGCTGCGCTCACCCCGAGGTCCCTGACTTCACGTGGCACCACGGGCAAGCTGTTCCTC
>JAJUHM010000246.1 GCA_029279925.1 Aquabacterium olei | reverse complement strand
GACGTGATCCTGGTCGGCGGCATGACCCGCATGCCCAAGGTGCAGGAGAAGGTCAAGGAGTTCTTCGGCAAGGAGCCGCGCAAGGACGTCAACCCGGACGAAGCCGTCGCCGTCGGCGCCGCCGTGCAAGGCCAGGTGCTGTCGGGTGACCGCACCGACGTCCTGCTGCTGGACGTGACCCCGCTGTCCCTGGGCATCGAGACCCTGGGCGGTGTCATGACCAAGATGATCAGCAAGAACACGACGATCCCGACGAAGTTCGCACAGACCTTCTCGACCGCCGACGACAGCCAGCCCGCCGTGACCATCAAGGTCTTCCAGGGCGAACGCGAGATGGCCTCGGGCAACAAGATGCTGGGCGAGTTCAACCTCGAAGGCATCCCGCCCGCACCGCGTGGCGTGCCTCAGATCGAAGTGACCTTCGACATCGACGCCAACGGCATCCTGCACGTGAGCGCCAAGGACAAGGGCACCGGCAAGGAAAACAAGATCACCATCAAGGCGAACTCGGGCCTGAGCGAGGACGAGATCCAGAAGATGGTGAAGGACGCCGAGCTGAACGCGGCCGAGGACAAGAAGAAGCTCGAGATCGTGCAGGCCAAGAACCAGGGCGACAGCCTGGTGCACAGCGTGCGCAAGTCGCTGACCGAGTACGGCGACAAGCTCGATGCCGGTGAGAAGGAAAAGATCGAAGCTGCGATCAAGGAAGTCGAGGAAGCCCTCAAGGGTGACTCGAAGGACGAGATCGAGGCCAAGACCAATGCCCTGATGACCGCCTCGCAGAAGCTGGGCGAGAAGATGTACGCCGACATGCAGGCTGCCCAGGGCGCGGCCGGCGCCGCCGGTGCAACTGGCGCGGAAGCCGCTGGTGCGGCCGACAGCAAGCCCGCCGACGACAACGTGGTCGACGCCGAGTTCAAGGAAGTCAAGAAGGACTGACAGGATCGATCGGGCCGGACGGCCTGATCGGCGGCAGGGCACAGGTCGTGCGAGCATGGCGCTCGCGCCCTGTGCCTTTGTCGAATCCGGGGGCGTGGGCGCCCTCCCCTCACACAGACTTTCGCCAAGCCTGGAATTCACATGGCAAAACGCGATTACTACGAAGTCCTTGGCGTCGCCAAGGGCGCGTCGGAAGACGAAATCAAGAAGGCCTACCGCAAGCTGGCCATGAAGTACCACCCTGACCGCAACCAGGGTGAGAAGGCCAAGGAAGCCGAAGAGCAGTTCAAGGAGGTCAAAGAGGCCTACGAGATGCTGTCGGATCCGAAGAAGAAGGCCGCCTACGACCAGTACGGCCATGCCGGCGTCGATCCCAATATGGGTGGGCGCGGCGGTCCGGAAGGCTTCGGCGGCTTCGCCGATGCCTTCGGCGACATCTTCGGGCAGGGTGCAGGGCGCCGCGGTGGCGGCCCTCAGGTCTACCGCGGCAGCGACCTGTCGTACGCCATGGAGATCACGCTGGAAGAAGCGGCCAATGGCAAGGACACGCAGATCCGCATCCCGGCCTGGGATGAATGCGGCGTGTGCCACGGCTCGGGCGCCAAGCCTGGCACCAGTGCCAAGACCTGCCCGACCTGCAACGGCGCGGGCACGGTGCACATGCGCCAGGGCTTCTTCAGCGTGCAGCAGACCTGCCCGCACTGCCAGGGCACCGGCAAGGTCATCCCCGAGCCGTGCACGACCTGCCATGGCCAGGGCCGCGTGAAGAAGACCAAGACGCTGGAAGTGAAGATCCCGGCCGGCATCAACGAAGGCATGCGCATCCGCTCGGCCGGCAACGGCGAGCCGGGCACCAACGGCGGACCGGCTGGCGACCTCTACATCGAGATCCGCATCAAGCAGCACGACATCTTCGAGCGTGACGGCGACGACCTGCACTGCTCGGTGCCGGTGCCGCTGACCACGGCGGCACTCGGCGGCAGCATCGAGGTGCCGACGCTGGGCGGCAAGGCCGAGATCGAGATTCCCGAAGGCACGCAGCATGGCAAGACCTTCCGCCTGCGTGGCAAGGGCATCAAGGGCATCCGCTCGAGCTACCCGGGTGACCTGTACTGCCACATCGTGGTCGAGACGCCCGTGAAGCTGACGGAACACCAGCGCAAGCTCCTCAAGGAGCTTGACGAGTCCTTCAAGAAGGGGGGCGAAAAGCACTCGCCGAACTCGAAGAGCTGGACCGATCGGGTCAAGAACATCTTCAAGTGACCCCGGACGGCGCCCACGTGGCGCCGTTTTTCATGCCACGGTGCCAAGGGGCCGATTTTCCCGGCCCTCAAGTTCTGTTTCCCCATGCCGAAAAACCGAGCGTGGTAGCCGGGCGGGCTTTCCGCCCTGTGGCAGGGTGGGTTGCGCCCTGCCAAAGCAGACAAGAGAGAGCCCATGGCCATCGTGACCCCCTACTCCCACCTGACCGCGCTGATCGTCGACGACATGGCCACACAGCAGACCACCTTGCGTGGTCAGCTCAGCCAGATCGGTATCGGCAAGTCGGACGCTGCGTCGAACGCCGAGGACGCGATGCGCCTGCTGCGCAGCCGCCGCTACGACCTGATCCTCTGCGACTTCAACCTCAACAGCAAATCGGATGGCCAGCAGTGGTTCGAGCACCTGCGCGACCAGAAACTGCTGCCGGCCGACTGTCTCTTCTTCATGGTGACGGCCGAGAGCGCCTATGCCCAGGTGGCGGCCGCGACCGAGCACCATCCGGACGCCTACCTGCTCAAGCCGATCACGGCCAGCGACATCGAAGACCGGCTCAAGACCCAGCTTGAGAAGCGCGAGGCCATGATGCCCATCAGCCAGTGCCTGGCCAAGGACGACCTGGCCGGGGCGGTGGTGGCGTGCGACAAGCTGCTGGCGAGCAAGAGCCGCTGGTCCATGCCCGCCTTGCAGGCCAAGGGCAAGGCCCTGCTCGACCTCGGCCGCCACGAGGAAGCCAAGCAGGTCTACCGTCTGGCGCTGGACCATCGTGCTAACCTTGTCTGGGCCCAGCTTGGGCTGGCCCGCGCGCACAAGGCCGCCGGGCAGTTCGAGGACGCCCGTCAGATCGCACAGGAAATCATCCATTCACCGGAGGGCGAGAAGAACGTCGCCGCGTATGACGTGGTGGCCGAGGCACTGGAGGCTCAGGGCGATGCCACCGGGGCCATGTGGGTGCTGAAGGACGCCGCCGCCGTGATCCCGTCGGCGCGCCGGCAGCGCCTGCTGGGCGAGAGCGCCTACCGCAACGGTGATCTCGACACGGCCAAGGAGTGCCTGCAAAAGGTGGCCAAAGCGACCCGCGGCTCTGTCATTGCCCAACCTCAGGACACTCTGCTGCTGGCCCAGACGCTGGTGGATCGGGGTGAAGCGCAGGACGCGCTCAAGGTGCTGGGCGAAGGCGACAACCTCTACCGCACCAATCCGGCCTTCGGCAGTGTCTCGTTGGCCATCCAGGCGCAGGCCCACGTGCGCACGGGCAACCAGGCCGAGGCCGACAAGGCCATGCGGCGCGCGCGCGAAACCATGCGCAAGGGCAAGGCCGACTTCGGCACCATCGCCCTGGCCAAGGCCGAGATCATGGCGGGCAACGAGGAAGCCGGCATGAAACTGCTGCAGAGCGCGGTGTCGGCTGACCACGAGAACCCGCGCATCCGGCAGATGATCGGCAAGGCGCTGCGCGACACCGGCCACGAAGAAAAGGTGGAAGACCTGATCCAGGGAGCCGCAGCCGCGCTGGAAAACAAGGTCAAGGACGCGCGCAAGCTGCTGCGTGACAGCCAGGTGGACGAAGCCGTGAACGCGATCGAGGAAGCCGTGCGCGAGTACCCCGAGAACACCGGCGTGCTGTTGCAGGCGGCCCAGATCAACTGCATGGCCTTGCGGCTGAAGAAGGAGCTCAGCCCCGCCCGCGTCGACCGCATCCGGCTGTACCTGACCCGGCTCGAGAAGCTGATGCCTGCCAACGACCGGGTGACCATGATGCGGCGTTACTTCCGCGAGACGATCAGTGCGCTGGAAAGTGGTAATGTGAAAAACTGAAAAGTTCACACATTCCGCCCCGCCCATGAGCACCAACCTCGCCCTGATCGCACATGACCTGAAGAACGCTTTGGGCGTGCTCGAGTGCGAACTGGCAGCGATGATCGACAACCCCACGCCCGTGGGTGCGGAGACCGCCCACCTGCATTGCGCCGACCTGCGGCGGCAGTTCACGCAGTTCCTGACGCTGTACAGCGCAGAGTCAGGCCAGTTGCGCGCCCTGTGTGAGGACGAATCCCCGCTGGACCTGTTGCACTACCTGCAGCAGGTGTGGCAGCTGAAGGCCTATGCCGAGGGGCGGCACCTCACCGTGTCGGTCGAGGCGGAGGCGGCCGCGCCGCCTTTCTGGTACTTCGACCGTCGGCTGGTGCAGCTTGCGCTCGATGCTGCCCTTCACAACGCCATGCGCTTTGCACAACACGCCGTGCGGCTGAGCGTGCAATCGGAATCGGGCTGGCTCGTCTGGCGCATCACCGATGATGGGCCGGGATTCGACGCGACCGACCCGGATGCCGCCCACGCCACAGGCCTGGGTACGGCCCTCAGCCGGGCGGTGGCCGAGGCTCACCGCAGTGGCGACCGTCAGGGCAGCATTGCCCTGATGCGCGACGAGGCCGGCGGGGGCACGCAGTTCTCACTCACGTTGCCCTGAGCCGCCGCCGTCCGCTGTTTCAGCAGCCCTCGCCCTTCACGCAATCGACGTAGTAGCGGCGGGCGCCACCCGGCAGCTCTTCCGACACCAGGCCGTGCACGTCCGTGGCAAAGCCCGGGAAGGCCAGGTTGAAGCTCTGGGTGAACTTCAGGAAGTCCACGATCTTCTTGTTGAAGCGTTCCCCCGGGATCAGCAGCGGGATGCCCGGCGGGTACGGCGTCAGCAGCGCCGTCGTGATCCGGCCTTCCAGCTGGTCGATGTCGACGCGCTCGGTCTGGCGGCGCGCGATGCAGGCGTAGGCGTCGCTGGGCTTCATTGCCGGCTCCAGACCGGACAGGTACACCTCGGTCGTCAGGCGCGCGATGTCGCCCTTGGCATACGCCTCGTGCACGGCCTGGCACAGGTCACGCAGGCCCATGCGCTCGTACATCGGGAACTTCTGGCAGAACTCCGGCAGCACGCGCCACATCGGCTGGTTGCGGTCGTAGTCGTCCTTGAACTGCTGCAGCGCCGTCAGCATCGTGTTCCAGCGGCCCTTGGTGATGCCGATGGTGAACATGATGAAGAACGAGTACAGACCGGTCTTCTCGACCACCACGCCGTGCTCGGCCAGGTACTTGGTGACGATGCTCGCCGGGATGCCGCTCTTGGCGAACTTGCCCGACACGTCCAGCCCCGGCGTGATGATGGTCGACTTGATCGGATCGAGCATGTTGAAGCCTTCGGCCAGGTTGCCGAAGCCATGCCACTTCTCATTGG
>JAJUHM010000245.1 GCA_029279925.1 Aquabacterium olei | reverse complement strand
GGTGCCACCCTCATGTCCAGCACCGACGAGCAGAGTCACATTCGATACGCCAACGAAGCGTTCATCCGCGTCAGCGGCTTCGACACGCACGAACTCATCGGTGAACCGCACAACCTGGTTCGGCACCCCGACATGCCGAAAGAGGCCTTCGCCGACATGTGGCGCACCCTGAAGGACGGGATGTCGTGGACGGCCCTGGTGAAGAACCGTCGCAAGGATGGCGACCATTACTGGGTGCGCGCCAATGCCACCCCGGTCAAGCGCCAGGGCCGTGTCGTGGGCTACATGTCGGTGCGAACCAAACCCAGCCGCGACGAGGTGCGCGCCGCCGAGCAGCTGTATGCGGACATCCGAACGGGCAAGGCGCCCCACCTGGGATTTCATCGCGGATTGATCGTCTACCGCGGCTGGCAAAGCTGGCGCTCCATCGGCCAGACGCTGCCGCTGAGCTGGCGTCTTCGTCTGGCCTTGTTCGGTGTCGTTGCGGTGGCACTGGCGGCGGCCCATTTCATCGGGCTGGACCAGCAAGGTCTGTTTCAGCTGGCTGCGGTCATGCTAGGCGGCACCGTGCTCAAGACCTGGCTGCTGGAGCGCCAGATCGTCAGGCCGCTGAAACTGGTGCTCGCCCAGGCCCAGGCGGTGGCGGCCGGCCAGGCGGGCGAGAACCTGCACTTCAACCGGGTTGACGAAATCGGCATGCTGATGCGCGCGGTCAACCAGAGCGGACTCAACCTCCGGTCCCTGGTGGACGACGTGGGCGGGCAGGTGCTGGGCGTACGCTCGGCCAGCGAAGGCATCGCGCAAGGCAACCGCGAACTGAGCAGCCGCACGGACGCCGCATCGGCCAGCCTTCAGGAAACGGCGGCTTCGATGGCGCAGATGACGGCCACCGTGCGCACGAACACACTGGACGCCGCATCGGCATCGACGCTGGCGGTCGAGGCGAGCACGGCAGCCTCGGAGGGTGGGGCCGCGGTCTCGCGGGTGGTCTCGACCATGCAGGAAATCAGCGCCAGCTCACAAAGGATCGCCGACATCATCTCCGTCATCGACGGCATCACCTTCCAGACAAACATCCTGGCACTGAACGCCGCGGTCGAGGCCGCACGCGCCGGTGATGCGGGGCGTGGCTTCGCGGTCGTGGCCGGCGAGGTGCGCAGCCTGGCCCAGCGGTCGGCCGAGTCCGCCAAGGAGATCCGCCAACTGATCCAGAACAGCGTCGAGCGCGTGGATGCGGGCGGCACGCTGGTGAATGAAGCCGGACTGGCGATGGACCAGATCGTGAAAAAGGTGGCCGAAGTCAACGAGCTGATCTCCAAGATCAGCTCCGCCTCCACCGAGCAGACGCGCGGCATCGAGCAGGTGAGCAACGCGGTCGCATCGCTGGACGATGCCACCCAGCAGAACGTGCAGATGGTTCAGAAATCGACCGACGCCGCGGCGGCGCTGGAGTTGCGCGCCAACCGGCTGGCCGAAGCCATCGGCGTGTTCAAGGACAGCTGACCGGCAGACGAGCGGCCCGATCTTCATGAAAATGGGACTCATTCGCATTAAAATCTGCGAATGACTGAAATGACGCAGACCGGGCGCTTGCGGTCGGCAGCGCCCCTGCTCACTCGCCTCGCGGCCGCTCTTCCCCTCGGCTACGCCCTGGTCGCCTCGGGCGTCAGCGCACTGGCCGGGATCCTGGCTCACATGGGAATGGCCCGCGCGGACGCCGTGGTGCTGATGGCCATGCTGGGCTTCCTGCTCTATCTCGCCTGGCTGGTGTGGGTGTTCGCTGCCCGCAGCCTGCGGGTCATCTATGCCGTCCTGGTGCTGGGTTACGGTGCGGCCCGCCTGGCCGAAGGCTGGTTGTCGTCGCCAGGAGGCTGAGCCATGCACGAGACGCTTCGCAAGTCCATGGCTTGGCTGCACACCTGGGCAGGGGTGATCATCGGCAGTGTGCTGTTTGCCATCTTCTGGATGGGCAGCCTCAGCACCTTCGACCGAGAGTTCGACCGCTGGATGCAGCCCGGGACACGACTGGCCTCCTCTGCCGATCCGGTGCTGCTCGACCGCATCGCCATGCCCCTGGCCGCCGAACTGGCAGCGGGCAGCACGCAGTGGGGTGTGAACCTGCCGGGCGACCGTGTCGACCATGTGCGGCTGTTCTACCGGGATGCGGCCGGCAACACGGTCAACAGGGCGCTCGATCCGCGCACGGGCGCCCTCATCGAAGACCAGGGCAGCCTGGCGGGCACGGGCTTCTTCTTTCCGTTCCATTTCCGCCTGCACATCAAGTGGCTGGACATCGGCTACTGGCTGGTGGGTCTGGCTGGCATGGCCATGCTGACGCTGATTGTCTCGGGCGTCATCGTTCACAGAAAGATCTTCGCGGACTTCTTCCTGTTCCGCCCGCGCAAACAGCTGCAACGGGCCAGCCTGGACCTGCACAACCTCACGGGTGTGCTGGGGCTGCCCTTCCACTTCCTGATTGCGCTGTCGGGTCTGGTGATCCTGATCCAGGTCTACTTTCCGCTGGCCCATGTCGGGGCCTTCGGCTCGGGAACTCAGGCCAAGTCCGCTTTCCAGGCCGAAGCCTTCGGGCGCTACACCCGCCCCAAGGCCCACGCGCCCGGTCAGCTCGCCTCTCTCGACGCGATGCTGGCCCAAGCCGAGCACCAATGGTCGGGCGGCAAGCCGTTCTTCGTGCGGGTATGGCACCCTGGAGACGCGGCGAGCTATGTCGAGGTGCGTCGCAGCCACGCGAACGACGTCACGATGAACCTGGACCAGATCTACTTCGACGCCCAGACCGGACAGGTCCTCAGACGCTTCGAAGCCAGCCCGACGGTGGGCGTGCAGCGCTTCATCTCAGGCATGCACTTCATCCAGTTCGATCACTGGGGCCTGCGCTGGCTTTACCTGCTGGCCGGCCTGGCAGGCTGCGTGATGGTCGCCACCGGCTTCGTGTTCTGGCTGGAGTCCAGGCGAGCGAGCCACGCCCGCAAAGGGTTGGCCGGCGTGCGGGTGGTCGAGGCGCTCACGGTGGGCAGCGTGAGCGGCATCGTGCTGGCCACGGCTGCCTACCTTGTGGTCAACCGGCTTCTGCCTCTCGGTGCCACCTTCGCTGGCCAGGACCGGGCCGCGCTCGAGGTCTGGGTCTTCTACCTCGTATGGCTTGGCGCCTTCGCGCATGCGGCCTGGCGGCGCGCAGAGCCGGCACTTCAGCCCGCTCGCCAAGCGTGGCGGGAACAGTGCGTGGCCATCGGTGTCCTGAGCGTGCTGGCCGTCGTGCTCAACGCGTGGACCACAGGGGATCACCTGTTGGTCACGCTGACCCGAGGTGACCTGCAGGTCGCGGGCGTCGACCTGATGCTGCTGCTGACGGCCTGCACGGCCGGCTGGGCGGCACACCGCCTCGGACGGCATGCGCCCCAGCCGCGCATGACCGCGGGCGCTGGCCCGAAGCCCATCGCCGAAGCGGCACCCGGAGGACACCGCCATGGATGAGGCCAGCACACTGGGGGCCGCTGCGCTGCTCAGCCTTCTGGGCTTCGGCATGCTGGCCCTCGGACAAGAGCGCCACTGGCAGACAGTCACCGGCCTGGGCGAACACAAGCGCATCAGGTCTGCACCGCTCCTCGCAGCGGGCCTCATGCTCCAGGCGGCAGCCTGCGGCTTGTTCGTGAAGGCCGAAGGCGCTTCATTCGGTGCCCTGCTCTGGGGCCTGAGCATGACGGCCACCGCCATGACGGTGGCGCTCACCCTGACCTGGCGTCCGTCGGCACTGCGCTGGCTGGCGGCGGGGTTGGTGAGACGCCGGGCTTGAGCAGGGCCAGGGCTGGACCCGATCGCAGCCTGGCCAAGGACGAGCCGCGCACCGTCAAGCGCATGGCGTCGTTCAATCTGCGCTGAACCGGCCTTGACCTGTGGTTTTCTGCTGATCGTGCGTCTACCCATGCAAGAGCCGCTCCACCGCCTCGCGCGCGCGCACGTTGATCTCGTCCCTCACCGCTCCGCATCAGGCGCCAGCTGACCGCTGTGCCAGGCACCTCACCATCACGCGAAGAAGCCCATGCAGGTGACGCCCATCTTGAATGCGGCACTGACGCTCAACAGCGACTTCACTGGTGCCGATCTGGCCGGCCGCTAGAGCGAACCAGCGCCATGGACAACTGCTTCGAGCTGCTGCGTCGCGCCGGATTCCGGCTGTCCGCCGGGCGCCTTGCCGTGCTGCAGGTGTTCCAGGCTGCGGGCGGCACGGCGCTGTCGTGCGAGCAGGTCTATCTGATCGTCTCGCACAACGGCCAGCCCTTGAACTACAGCAGCGTGCAGCGTGCTTTGGTCGACCTGGAGCGCGTGGGCCTCATCCGCCGCGCCCCGGCGGATTCCAGGAAGCACTTCTTTCAGCTCGCGCCACTGGACCACACCGTCCGGAAAACTGGACGATAATACGAACGATTCTTGTTCAGCTTTGTCGCCAGCCCCCTCGGCCCCGGCCTGCGCAACGCTGTCGTCAACCTCTTGTGGGTCACGCCGTGCTCGAGCATTACCACCGCGAACTGCTCAACTTCCTGACACGCCAGGTTCGCGACCGGGACACCGCCGCCGACCTCACCCAGGAAAGCTTTGTGCGCGTCCTGGCCGCACAGTCTGCCGGTCAGGCCGTGCTCGACCTGCGCGCCCTGCTCTACCGCACCGCGCGCAACCTCGTCATCGACCAGCATCGGCGCGCGGTTCATCGCCAGCACGAAGACATCGACACACTCGGCGACAGCGACCAGCCCCTGGCCCCTCGGCACCTGCAACCCGAAGCCATCCTCGCGTACGAGCAGCAGGCCCGCGCGTTGGTGGCCGCCATCGAGTCCCTGCCCCCGCGTTGCCGTGAGGCCTTCGTGCTCAATCGCTTCGAGGGTCTGTCGCACCAGGAAGTGGCGGACCACATGGGGATCAGCAAGAACATGGTGGCCCAGCACATTGCACGGGGCTTGCTGACCTGTCAGGCCTGCCTTGAGGCTCTGGGGCGTCCACGGTCGGGCCACGGGGCCGCATCACAATGAGCGCAGCCATCGGCCGCGACCTCAAGCAGGTGGCGGCTGGTGCGTCTACAAGAACAAGACTGCCCCGCCATGAACGCCCCCATGCCCCCCCGATCCGGCCCACCGTGCGATGACGCCGGCGACGCCCGCGAGCTGGCCGACTTCCTGGCCGAACAGCCCCCGTTGGATGTCCAGGCCGCACTGTGGGCGACCCGGCGCCAGGACGGACTGACCGAAGAGGAGGAGGCCGAGCTCTCGGTCTGGCTCGCAGGAGACCCGGCGCGGGGCCAGCGGCTGGCCGAGCTGACCGGGGTGCTGGGTCAGCTGGACGAGCTGCCACCCGACGACGTCGCCACGTTCAAAGCCACGGTGCCGGACAGGACCGTGCCGCCGCGTGAACACCCCCGCCGCCCCGATC
>JAJUHM010000244.1 GCA_029279925.1 Aquabacterium olei | reverse complement strand
GGCGATGGCGGCGGTGCGCTTGCGGTCGGCCCAGAACTTCTTGCGGGCGTCGGCGCTGACGGCCACGAAGCCTTCACCCGAGCGGCCGTTGGCCAGGCGGATGACTTCGCTGGTGGCGCGGGCCACGCGGTCTTCGTCGTCACCGACGATGTCGCCGATCAGGACCATCTTGGGCAGGCCCGAGCCGCCCACATTGCGCTTGCTCTTGGTGGCGTAGCCCACGGCGCGCAGGTAACGGTCGTCGAGGTGCTCCAGGCCGGCCAGGATGGCGCCGCCCGGCTGCTTCATCTCCTCGAACATGAAGTCCTTGATGTCGACGATCGACGGCACGCATTCCGTCGGGTTGCCGAAGAACTCCAGGCACACCGTGCGCACGTGCTTGGGCATGCGGTGCACGACCCAGCGCGCGCTGGTGATCAGGCCGTCGCAGCCTTCCTTCTGGATGCCGGGCAGGCCGGCCAGGAACTTGTCGGTGACGTCCTTGCCCAGGCCTTCCTTGCGGAAGACGCTGCCCGGGATGACCAAGGTTTCGGTGCGCAGCGGCGTCTTGCCATCGGCGGCAAAGTAGCGCAGCTCGAAGCGGGCCTCGGCCACATCGTGGATCTTGCCCAGGTTGTGGTCGATGCGGACCACGTCCAGCCACTCGGCATCGGGCGTGACCATGCGCCACGAGGCGAGGTTGTCCAGCGCGGTGCCCCACAGCACGGCCTTCTTGCCGCCCGCGTTCATCGCGATGTTGCCGCCGATGCAGCTGGCCTCGGCCGAGGTCGGGTCGACCGCGAAGACGTAGCCGCCACGCTCGGCCGCATCGGCCACGCGCTGCGTGACGACGCCGGCGCCGGTCCAGATGGTGGGCACCTTGTGCGCCACGCCGGGCAGGTCGACCAGCTCGACCTCGGTCATCTGTTCGAGCTTTTCGGTGTTGATGACCGCGCTCTTCCAGGTCAGCGGCACGGCGCCGCCGGTGTAGCCGGTGCCGCCCCCGCGCGGGATGATGGTGAGCCCGAGTTCGACGCAGCCCTTGACCAGCGCGGCCATTTCGGCCTCGGTGTCCGGCGTGAGCACGACGAAGGGGTACTCGACGCGCCAGTCGGTGGCGTCCGTCACGTGCGAGACGCGGCTCAGGCCGTCGAACTTGATGTTGTCCCCGCGGGTGACCTTGCCCAGCACGCGGGTCGCCCGCTCGCGCAGTGCGCCCATCTCGTCGAAGGCGCGCGCAAAACGGTCCACCGCCACGCGGGCGGCATCCAGCAACTCGGCCACGAGCTTGTCGCGCGAGGCATCGGCGCTCGGCGTGCGGCGCTTGTCGACCTCACCCAGGCGGTGATGCAGGGCGTCGATCAGCTGGCCGCGGCGCTTGGGGTTGTCCAGCAGGTCGTCCTGCAGATAGGGATTGCGCTGCACCACCCAGATGTCGCCCAGCACTTCATAGAGCATGCGGGCCGAGCGGCCGGTCTGGCGCTCTGTGCGCAGCTGGCTCAGGACATCCCAGGCGCGCTGGCCCAGCAGACGCTGGACGATTTCGCGATCCGAGAAGGAGGTGTAGTTGTAGGGGATCTCGCGCAGGCGGGGCTGGCCATCGGCGTGAGCGTCGGCGGCCTGGGCGGTCATGTGGGTCAGCTCGGTCAGTGCGTTCATGCGGGCGCCAGGTGCGAAGTGCCTGATACAGAAAAGGTGAACGCGCCTGGGGCCGTGGATGCACCCAGGCACGTTGTCCAGTGGGGGGTGGTTTTCGCGCCTGAGGCGAGATGGTACCGCACCCCCATCCCCCATGCGCCAGAAATGGGCACTCCTCACGGCCTTGTGGCGGGCTTTGCCCCGGTGCCAGAATGGCTATCCTGACTGTCATGCGATGTTTCTCTCCGGCGGCCGCGGCTGGTGGCGTAGGGGCATCACCGTTTCAACGGCCTCTTATCAAGCAGTCATGAGCCCCACCATCCGACCGACCTCCGCCTGGCCCTATCCCTGCTGGATCGCCCATCGGGGCGCAGGCAAGCTCGCCCCGGAAAACACACTGGCGGCGTTCCGCATGGGCGCCGAGCACGGGTTCGCCATGTTCGAGTGCGATGTGAAGCTGAGTGCCGACGGGGAACCGTTCCTGCTGCACGACGCCGAGCTGAACCGCACGACCAACGGCCGGGGACTGGCCGGGGCCCTGACCTGGGATGCGCTGTCCCGGCTGGACGCCGGCAGCTGGCATGGACGCATGCACGCGGGCGAGCCGCTGCTGCGCCTCGAAGCCCTGTCGCGCTGGCTGCAGGGGCTGGGCCTGCTGGTCAACCTGGAGATCAAGCCCACGCCCGGCGACGAACAGCGCACGGGCCGCGTGGTGGCCGAGCATGTGACCCGCCTGTGGGCCCACGCCCATGTGAAGCCTTTGCTGAGTTCGTTCAGTGTCGAAGCCCTGCGTGCCGTGCAGCGCACGTGCCCCGAACTGCCGCGCGCCCTCTTGCTGGAACGCTGGGCGGTCGATGGCGTCAAGCTGGCCCTTGACCTGGGCTGCCAGGCCATCGTCGTCCACCACCCGGAACTGGATCGCGAGCGCATCCGTGCAGCGCAGGCGGCGGGCCTGAAGGTGCTGACCTACACGGTGAACGAGCCGGAGCAGGCTTCGGCGCTGTGGTTGTCCGGTCTGGACGGGCTGATCACCGATCGTGTGGACACCTTCGAGCCGCAGGCGCGCCTGGGCGCCAACCCCGCCCGGCTCATGACGCTCGCGGCCGACGCGATGGCGGTCTGAGCAGCATCCCTGGCGCCATGCGCCGAAAGTAAAACGGCGACCCCGCAAGGTCGCCGTTTTGGTTGGTGCCTGCGCTGAGCGTCAGGCCAGTGCGGCCAGCAGCTTGTCGTGGATGCCGCCGAAGCCGCCGTTGCTCATGCACAGGATCTGGTCGCCCGGGCGGGCGGCCTTGACGACCTTGTTCACCAGCACGTCGATGGTGTCGGCCACGACGGCGCGCTCGCCCATCTCGGCCAGCGCCTCGTGGGCGTCCCAGCCCAGGCCGCCACTGTGGCAGAAGGCGAGATCGGCTTCCTCCAGCGACCAGGGCAGCAGCGCCTTCATCGTGCCCAGCTTCATGGTGTTGGAGCGCGGCTCGAACACGGCCAGGATGCGCGCATCGGGGCCGACCTTGCGACGCAGGCCGTCCACCGTGGTGCGGATGGCCGTGGGGTGGTGGGCGAAGTCGTCGTAGACGGTGATGTTGCGCGCCTGGCCTCGCAGTTCGAGGCGGCGCTTCACGTTGGCGAACTGACCCAGGGCCTCGCAGGCCTGCTGCGGGGCCACGCCCACGTGCTCGGCGGCGGCGATGGCCGCCAGCGCGTTCATCTGGTTGTGCTCGCCGAGCAGCGCCCATTCGACGCGGCCCACCAGCACGCCGGCCTTCAGCACGTCGAAGGCGTGGGGCTCGCCGCGGGCGCGGAAGCCCGGCGTGTCACCGCGCACGCCGAAGCGCGCCACGTCGCTCCAGCAGCCCCGGTCCAGCACCCGCTGCAAGGCCTCTTCACGGGCGTTGACGACCAGTCGGCCGCTGGCGGGCACGGTGCGCACCAGGTGATGGAACTGCGTCTCGATGGCGGCCAGGTCGGCAAAGATGTCGGCGTGGTCGAACTCGAGGTTGTTGAGCACCGCCGTGCGGGGACGGTAGTGCACGAACTTGCTGCGCTTGTCGAAGAAGGCCGTGTCGTACTCGTCGGCTTCGATGACGAAGGGGTGGCCGCTGGCCGGGCGCGTGTCCGTGCGGGTGTCGCCCAGCCGGGCCGACACGCCGAAGTTCTGCGGCACGCCGCCCACCAGAAAGCCGGGCTGCCGGCCGGCGTACTCCAGGATCCACGTCAGCATCGACGTGGTGGTCGTCTTGCCGTGTGTGCCGGCCACGGCCAGCACATGGCGTCCCTGCAGCACGTTTTCGCTCAGCCACTGCGGGCCGCTGGTGTACGGCAGGCCACCGTCCAGAATGGCTTCCATCAGCGGGTTGCCCCGGCTGACGACGTTGCCGATCACGAACAGGTCGGGCTTCAGCGCGAGCTGGTCCACCGTGTAGCCTTCGATCAGCTCGATGCCCAGGGCGCGCAGCTGGTCGCTCATCGGCGGATAGACGCCGGCGTCGCAGCCGGTCACACGGTGGCCCGCCTCACGGGCCAGAGCGGCCACGCCACCCATGAAGGTGCCGCAGATGCCAAGGATGTGGATGTGCATGGCGCGCATTGTAGGCAGCGCACCGGCACGTTCTTGTGCTTCTGAATGCAAAGGCCACCCGCTGAGGGGTGGCCTGGGCAGAAAGGACGAGGGCGGCGCGGCCCTGGGCCTGGTTCAGAGCTGGCGGAAGGCGTTGGCGGCGGCCGCCACCGTGTCGGCGATGTCCTGCGCGGTGTGCGCCGCGCTGACAAATCCGGCTTCGTACATGGCCGGGGCCAGGTACACCCCCTGGTCCAGCATCAGGTGGAAGAAGCGGTTGAACGTGTCGGTGCCGCGGGCCATCACGGCCTGGTAGTGCTGAGGCAGTTCCGGCGCGAAGAAGAAGCCGAACATGCCACCCTGGCTGTCGGTGCAGAACTCGATGCCGGCGGCCTTGGCCGCATCGCCCAGGCCGGTCATGAGGCTGCGGGTGCGTTCCCCCAGCGCGTCGAAGAAGCCCGGCTGGCCGATGAGCTTGAGCGTGGTCAGGCCGCAGGCCGTGGCCACCGGGTTGCCCGACAGCGTGCCGGCCTGGTAGACCGGGCCCAGCGGGGCCAGCTTGGACATGATGGCGCGGGTGCTGGCAAACGCGGCCAGCGGCATGCCGCCCCCGATGACCTTGCCGAACACGCTGATGTCCGGGCGGAAGCCCGGAATGGCCTGCGCGTACAGGCTTTGTGCGCTGCCCAGGGCCACGCGGAAGCCGCTCATCACCTCATCGAACACGAACAGCGCGCCGTGCTGGTCGCACAGCTCGCGGATGCGCTTCACGAAGGGCACGCTGGCGCGCACGAAGTTCATGTTGCCGGCGATGGGCTCGATCATCACGCAGGCGATCTCGTCACCCTGGGTGGCAAACGCCTGCTCGATCTGCTCGATGTTGTTGTACTCGAGCACCAGCGTGTGCTGCACCACCTCAGGGGGCACGCCGGCGCTGGTGGGGTGGCCGAAGGTGGCCAGGCCCGAGCCGGCCTTGACCAGCAGGGCGTCGGCATGGCCGTGGTAGCAGCCCTCGAACTTGATCAGCTTGCTGCGGCCGGTCACGCCGCGCGCCAGGCGGATGGCGCTCATGCCGGCTTCGGTGCCCGAGCTGACCAGGCGCACCTGTTCGGCGCTCGGCACATGGGCCAGGATGGCCTCGGCCAGTTCCACTTCGCGCTCGGTGGGGGCGCCGAAGGAGAAGCCGTCGACGGCCGCCTTCTGCACGGCCTCGAGCACCTCGGGGTGGCCGTGGCCCAGGATCATCGGGCCCCACGAGCCGATGTAGTCG
>JAJUHM010000243.1 GCA_029279925.1 Aquabacterium olei | reverse complement strand
GAAGCCCCTCCTCGTCCAGCATCGGCGGCTGGGTGGGCTGGAAGTCGAAGGGCGCGTCGGCCAGCATCTCGGGGCTGGCGGGGATGGGCTCGTCGAGCAAGGTCACAGGCTCGGCATCCGAGGCCGGCGGCGCGTCAGGCAGCACGTCAGGCAGCCGGCCCTCATCGGCCAGGCGGGCCAGCGCTTCGTTGACCACATCGTCCGTCGCCCAGCTCAGGGTCGGCAGGGCCGGGCTGGCGGACGGGGGCGCGGGCTCGGGCTCGATCGCCGGCTGCCCTTCGTCCTCGAGATCCAGCACCAGCGTGTCGACCACCAGGGGCGGTGCGCTCTCTGGCAGCCTCTCGCCCGCATCGGTCACCGGAACCCGCTCGCCCCGCAACCGGAGGGCATCGGCCGCCGCGCTGACCGGCTCGGCACGCCAGCCGGCATCATCATGGCGGGCGATGGCCTCGGTCCAGGCCGCGAAGTGGGCCAGCAGCTCATCGGTCAGCCCCAGCAGGTCGGGGCTGGCCGGCTCCTGCAAGGCCAGCCAGGCGTTGTACAGCTGTTCACACGACCAGGCTGCTTCGCCATAGACCTGCAGGCCCACCATGCGCGAACTGCCCTTGAGCGTGTGGAACGCGCGCCGCACGGCCGTCATCGCCGTCACATCGGACGGATCGGACTGCAGGGTGCCGAGGGCCATGCGGGCATCGGCGATGACCTCAGCGGCTTCCTCGAGGAAGATCCCCCGCATCTCGTCGTCGTCTTCGAGTCCGGTGGCCTCCGGCGCCCGCTCGGGGGTGGGGGCCAGTGGCAACGGCGCCGGGAATGCCGGGGCATCCGGCTCGTCAGCCAGCTCGGGCAAGGGGGCGAGGTCCGACAGCACCTGGGCCACATGCTCGCGCGCCGCCTGCAGAGCCGATGCATCGGCACCGGACTGGGCCTCTGCCAGCGCGGCCTGGGCCGCCGCCACCGTGTCAGCCAGATCGGTCTGCACCTGCACGTGGGGTGTCTCGGCCAGCTTCTGCAGCTGCTCGGTCACGTCGTCGATCGGGGCATCGGCCTGGGCCAGGGCCTGGGCGACCTCTTCTGCCACGGCCTGCGCTTCCTCGCGCTGTATCTGCTCGACATGCTGGGCGGCCGCCTCCACCGGGTCTGCCGGGGGCGTGCCCAGACCCTTTTTCTCGCGGCCCATCAAGGGCGACAGCACGCCCGCGTCCTCGTCGAACGTGAACAGGCTCTTGGTGAGCGTGGGCTGCACGCCCATCATGTCGATCAGAAAGCCCAGGGCGCCGAGGTTGCCGGCCAGGCGATCGAACACGCCGCGTTCGGCCGCTTCCTCGAGGTCGGTGTCGGGCTGCAGCAGGTGCTCGACATCGTCGCGCATGCGCACGACGGCCTGCGCGGCCTGCTCCAGGCCCAGCACGGCCAGGACACCGCGCATCGACTTCAGTTGCGACGGGACGGGAACCAGCGGAGCGCGGTCGTCGGGCTGGCGGAAGAAAGCGTCGATGTGCTTCTCGCAGTCACCGAGCGTGCTGCGCAACTCCTGGACCACGCTGCCCATCGTCTGGCGGTCGGAGACCCGGCGATAGAGGTCCTCCATCCAGCCTTCCAACGGCTCGGCCGGCTGGCCCGCATCGACCTGGCTGATGCGCTGGGCCAGGCGGCTGACACGCTGCACCTGCTCCGGGTGCTCGAACTCGGCGTCCTCGAGGGCGGCCTCAAGGTAAAGCAGGCTGGTGGCCACTTCCATGGCCAGACTGGGCTCGGGGGCGTGGGCGGACTGCACGGTGTGCTGCACCGCCTCCTGCAAGGCCGCGGCCAGGCGCTCACCCTCGGGAAGCAGGCGCCGCAACGAATCCCCGACCAGCGTGAACTGCTCGTTGAGCCCCCCCAGGCGCAGCATCTCGCCCGCAGCGACGGCCGACCAGCCGTCCTTGGCGCCCGCCACGCGCTTGACCGCCTGCGCGATCCACGCGGGATCAAAACGTCCCAGCGGCGAGGACTGCAGGTCCACAGGCTGATGCCGCTCCAGGCCAAAGGTCTGACGGACCCGGGCCAGCACCGAGCGGGGCGAGTCCGGAACCTGGCCGGCCTGGGCACAGAAGAAGAGCAATTCGCTGGCCAGACGGTCCGACGGCACGCCCTGGCCCTTGGCCAGGCTGCGCAACTGACTGAGCAGGGACGACAGCACGCGCTTGGCATGCACGTTCAGCGGCACGTGCTGCTCGGCCAGGCCCTCGAGAAAGCCGCTGGCCAGCAGCCAGGTGGCGGACTCGCGGTGGGCGTGGCGTTCGGTGGCACCCTGCGCCAGCGCCGCGCACAGGTCGGCGAGGGCCACCGCATCGGCGGGCTGGTTGCGCTTGAGCAGCGCCAGGAGACCCATTTCGAAATCACCGAGCGTGACCTGATCGGCCTGCCGCGGCGCGACCTCCTCCGGCGGCGCCAGCGGGGCCTCCAGCGACACCGTGGGCCAGTCCTGGCTCCAGAGATCGGTGGGACGAGGCAAGGGGCCACCGGCCCGCAGAGCCAGCGCCTCGTACTGCGGGAACAGCGCCAGCGCCGACACCGTCTTGCCACCCAGCTTGCGCGCGATGTAGTCCAGCAGGGCAAAAGAGCCCTTCTCGATGTCCCGCACCGCGTCCTCGGAGATGGACTGCGGGCGGGCCACCAGCTTCTGCACCACGGCTTCGCTCGCCCGCAGCAGGGTCGCCCCGGCCGGCAGTCCCGCCAGCTCCAGCGCCCCCACGCCCTGATGGATCTGCTGCCGGGCCGTGCGCAGGACCGATGGGTCGAGCGCATCCATGTCGGAGAAGCCCGTGGCGGCGGTGTCCTTCAGGACCCGGTGCAGCGCCTTGTGCGCGGCGTCGAGCGACTTGCGCAGTTCCTCATGCACCCACGCCAGGGCGCTGAGGTCATCCGAGGCGAGCGAGGCGTCTTGGTGCAGGCTGTCCATGCGTCATCCCGTCAGGGGTCAGGAAGCAATCTTGAATCGGGCCACCGACTGCTGCAGTTCTTCAGCGGTCTTGGACAGCTCGCGCACGAGCTGCGTGGTGGACCGCGTGCCCTCGCCGGTCTGTTCCGTCACGGCAAAGATGTGCTGGATGTTGGCCACGACCACGTTGGCCGACTCGGCTTCCTTCAGCGCCTGCGCCGAGATCTGCTCGATCAGCTCGGCCAGACGGCGCGACACGCGGTCGATGTCGCCCAGTGCCGAACCGGCGGCGTCAGACAGCCGGGCCCCTTCCACCACGCCCTGCGTGGAGCGCTCCATGGCGGCCACGGCATCCTGCGTGTCGGTCTGAATGGTTCGCACCAGCGCGGCAATTTCACGCGTCGCATCGGCCGAGCGTTCGGCCAGACGCTGCACTTCCTCGGCCACCACCGAGAAGCCGCGACCGGCTTCACCAGCCGAGGCCGCCTGGATGGCGGCGTTCAGCGCCAGCACGTTCGTCTGCTCCGTGATGTCCGAGATCAGTTCGGTGATTTCACCGATTTCCTGCGACGACTCACCCAGCCGCTTGATGCGCTTGGACGTTTCCTGGATCTGCTCACGGATGGTGTTCATGCCGCCAATGGCGTTCTGCACGGCCTGCAGACCGGAGTCCGCCGCCGTCAGCGACTGGCGTGCCACCTCGGCCGACTGCTGGGCCTGCGCCGACACCTCGTTGATTCGGCCTGCCATCTGCAGCACCGATTCGCCGGTCTCGCGGATCTCGCGCAGCTGCTCGTCGGATGCGGCCAGCAGCTCGGTCGACGTCGCCTCCACCTGGCTGGTGGTGTCCGTCACCCGCTGCACCGTGCCCTGCACCTGGGCCACGAGGTTGCGCAGCTCTTCCACGGTGAAGTTCACCGAGTCGGCGATCGCGCCGGTGATGTCCTCGGTCACGGTGGCCTGCTGCGTCAGGTCGCCTTCGGCCACCAGCTGCAGTTCGTTCATCAGCCGCAGAATGGCCGCCTGGTTCGCGTCGTTGACGCGCTTGGCCTCTCGCTCCTGGCGTTCGGCTTCCTGGCGCTGGAATTCGGCGATGCGGGCGCGGTGTCGCTGGTCGGTCAGGAACACGCGCAGCAGGCCCCAGGCCGCCGCCGCCGTGCCCAGCAGGAAGGCCAGGATCATCGCGACGTTCAGACCGCCGATGCCGGCCCCGTCGTTCAGACGGGTCTGCACCTCTTCCAGGCCTTTGCGCAGCGGCTCGCTGTCGTCGATGATGGCCACCTGCGCGTCGCGGGCGGCAACCAGACCCTGCAGCGAACCCAGGATGAAAGTGGACTGCGTGCGGGTGCGCTCGAAGATCTTCAGCAGCGCCTCCAGCTGTTCGCGCAAGGCCGGATCGCGCGTCCCCGTCAGGTGCAGCTCGGCGTTGCCCGACAGCAGGCCCTCGGCAATCTCCTTGAACGCGTTGAGGTCCTTGCCCAACAGGAAGACGGCCTCGGTCGACACACCTTCCACCGTCAGGAACTCGTTGGCCGACTTGCCGATGCGCTGCGTCAGCATCACCAGCTGGTTCAGGGCCAGCGATTCGCCCGTCGACACCCCGCCCTTCTCAATGCGTGCCGTGGCAATGCCTTCGGCCAGGTCCAGCAGTTCGGACGACTGTGCATTCACCTCGCGCAGCGCCTGGCTTACCTGGGTCAGCGTCTGCTTCTGCGCCAGCACATAGTTGGCGTTCTTCTCAGCCCGGTCCACCAGCTGCAGCAGCGGGGTCAGGGCCTCGCGGGCTCCTCCCGGCACCTCGCTGAGGCCGGCCTTGCTGTCGCCCTGGGCGAGGCCACGCACGTTGGTGGCGAGCACCTTCACGCTGTCCTGCACTTCCGAGAAGGCCTGGGCACGCCCCACCAGCGCCTGCGACACCGATTTCGCCAGCCTCTGCGACTGCATCAGCGCCTGACCGGTTGCCCCCGTCTGGGCGGCCCGGCGGTCGGCCGAGTTCACCGACAGGAAGGCACTGAGCACCAGCCCCAGCACGCCCACCGCCAGCGCACCGCCCAGAAGGCGCTGCTGCCGATCCAGACCCAGATGCCCGATCAGCGGCAGGCCGGACTGCGGCTCCAGCACGCCGTCCTCGACCGGATCGGCCTTGAGTCGGTTGTCCAGGTAGTCCGGCGGGAACTCGGAAGGCGCGGCCTCAGAGATGACGGAATCGGCCTGCATCGACGGCTGCAGTGTGGACGGGCTGGCCGACTGGGTGTCCACCGTCCGGGCGCCCGATGTCACGACCATGCCCTCGGTGCTCAAGGCCTCCGGCTGGACCTCGTCTTCCTCGCGCGGCTTGCCCAGCTCCTTGATTCGACTCAGGAAACTCATGTGAACGTGCTCCAAACTGACAACGGGTGAGCCTGTGGCGGGTGCGGAAAGCCCCGGTCAGGCATCGATTTTCAGAAACGCTTCGTCGGCCGCCAGCGCGGCAAGGTCCAGCTCGTACCACACGCGACCCTGGGCATCGGTCAGCGCCTGGACCACGAAGTGCGGGGCCGACTCGTCCCCCTGTG
>JAJUHM010000242.1 GCA_029279925.1 Aquabacterium olei | reverse complement strand
ACCGGGGACATGCGGACGCAGCTGGGGGGAGCTGGGGGCCTCGGCAGCCAGGGCCCGCGTGCGGTGGGCCTGGGCGTGCGAGGCGGCCTCCGGCGAGTGCCGGACAAAAGGCGCCAGATCGCGCATCAGGGTGGCCGGCTCGATGGGCTTGGAGAGGTAGCCGTCGAAGCCAGCTGCCAGCATGCGTTCCCGGTCCCCTGGCATGGCCGACGCTGTCACGGCCACCAGGGGCGCCGCCGCAATCGAGGCATCCGCCCGAACGGCCTGCGCGAACGCATAGCCGTCCATCACGGGCATCTGGATGTCGCACAGCACCAGATCCGGCTTGTCCGACCGAAGGCGAGCCAGGCCTTCGGCGCCGTCGCCAGCTGTCACCACGACGTGGCCGTGCGCCTGCAGCACGTAGGTCATCAGCGCGAGGTTCATCGCGTTGTCTTCGATGACCAGCACACGCAGGCTCATGGCATGGCCCCGGTGTCGATGACGAGGGCGAAGGTGCTGCCTTCGCCTTCCACGCTGTGCATGTCGATGCGGCCGCCGATGAGTTGGGCGAGCTGCTGGCACAGGTAGAGGCCCAGACCGGTCCCCTCGATCTGCGTGCGGTCGGCCCGCTCGACCTGGGAGAACGCCTTGAAGAGCTTGTGCTGCTCGGCCTCGGCGATGCCAGGGCCGGTGTCGGTGACGGTGAACCGCGTGCAGACGCGGGCGCCCTCTGCATGCTGGTGGACACCCAGGCGCACACTGCCTGTCGGGGTGTACTTGACCGCGTTGTTGCCCAGGTTGAGCAGGATCTGATGGAGTGCCCTTCGGTCGGTGCGCAGGGTCACGGGGGATGCGGGAAGGTCGGCTTGAATGGCGAGCCCCTTGGCCTGAGCCGCTGGCTGCAGTGCGGTGACGACGTCTGTCACCACCGCATGGCTGTCGACCGGCTCGATGTGCACTGCCACATGGCCAGTTTCGATGCGCGCGACGTCAAGGAGGTCGTTGATCAGGGCCAGCAGGTGTTTGCCGCTGGTGCGGACCGCTTCGAGCTGTTTTTCCTGATCCGCCGTCAGCGGGCCCGGCAGGCGCATCAGCAGCAGGCTGGTGAAGCCGATGATGGCATTGAGCGGCGTACGGAGTTCGTGGCTCATTGATGCCAGAAAGCGGTCCTTGGCCTGGCTCGCGCGCTGCAGCTCGACGTTCTTGTCGTGCAGGGCCTGCTCGAAGCGCTTGCGCTCGCTGATGTCCCGGATGGCGCTCATGCCGAAGCGGCCCTTGTCGGTGTCGAGCGGGCTGAGGCTGATCTCGACCGGGAACTCGTTGCCGTCACGGCGGCGGCCGAACAGGTCGAGGCCGGCGCCCATGGGGCGTGTGCGCGAGTGCTCGAAGTAGCCCGTGCGGTGGTGCACATGGCGGGCATGGAAGCGCTGAGGCATCAGTACTTCGATCGGCTGTCCGATCAGTTCGGCCTCGTTCCAGCCGAACAGCGCCTCGGCGTGGGCGTTGGCCAGCACGATGCGCCCGATGTCGTTGACGATGACGATGGCATCCGGCGTGGAGTCGAGCAGGCGACCGTAGTGATGGCCCAAATGGGTGGCGTCCTGGCTGACCTTCAGGTGGGTGATGTCGGTGTCGCGGTGGAGGTGGCCTTGAAGACGGCCATCTGCGCCGTGGACGGCCTGCAGCGTCGCGTTGACATAGATGCGGATGCCGTCCTTGCGAACCCGCAGGGCTTCGTGACTGGGGAGCGGGCCGGTGCGGACGCGCTCGAATGCCGCGTGGGCCTCGGTGCGGGCCGCAGGGGGGACGAGCAGGCTGGACACCGCGTGCCCGACGGCTTCATCGGTGAGGTAGCCATAGGTGAGCTGAGCGCCATGGCTCCAGGCCGTGACATGGCCGTCCGGCCCTGTGGCGAACAGGGCATCGGTCGAGGCCTCGATGAACGTCTGAAGCACGGGAGGGACCATGGCTGCACGAGGGAAAGCAGGAACCCGCGGGCACACCGGCGGGACCGTGCCTCAGTGTAGGCCTGCGCACCACGTGCTGGGGCCATGTGGCCCTGACGACTGGAGGGTAGGGAAGACCCTTCCATGAAAAAACCCGGCCGAAGCCGGGTTGGGATGTGTAGGCCCGATGCCTGGGCATCGGGCTTTTGCCCGGACTGCTCAGGGCTTGGCGCCGGTCGGGAAGGGCCAGGCTGCCTGAGGGCTGAGCGTGGTCTTCGCCGCAGGGGCAGCCTTCTTGGCCGAAGCCGGCTTGGCGGCGGCCTTCTTTGCAGCGGCCTTCTTCGCCGGGGCGGCAGCGGCCTTCTTGGCCACCGGTGCCGCCTTCTTCACAGCCGCTTTCTTGGCGGGTGCTGCAGCCTTCTTGGCGGGCGCGGCCTTCTTGGCCGGAGCGGCTGCCTTCTTCGCAGGCGCTGCCGCCTTCTTGGCCGGCGCTGCCTTCTTCACCGCGGCCTTCTTGGCCGGAGCCGCCTTCTTCGCGGGCGCAGCGGCGACCTTCTTCGCCGGTGCAGCCTTCTTTGCCGGGGCGGCCGCTTTCTTGGCCGGTGCCGCCTTCTTCACAGCGGCCTTCTTGGCCGGGGCAGCCTTCTTTGCTGCCGCTTTCTTCGCAGTTGCCATACGGATCTCCTTGATCAAGTTGCAAAGAGCACTGCACTGCAGCACGCAGCACAGGGATTCACCGCCCGACGCCCCCTAGGATCTGAGCGCGGTGCAGTGAATGGGGTAGGCCGGGAGGTCATGTGCTGGGCTGTCCAAGTGCTCTTGCTGGCTGGATCAATCCCAGGACAGGGCGCCGCCCGACTGGTATTCGATGACGCGGGTTTCGAAGAAATTGCGTTCCTTCTTCAGGTCGATCATTTCGCTCATCCACGGGAAGGGGTTCTCTTCGTTCGGGAAGAGTTCTTCCAGGCCGATCTGCGTGGCGCGGCGGTTCGCGATGTAGCGCAGGTAACCCTTGAACATGGACGCATTCAGACCCAGCACGCCGCGCGGCATGGTGTCTTCGGCGTAGCGGTACTCGAGCTCGACGGCCTTGAGGAACAGGGCCTTGATCTCGGCCTTGAACTCGGGCGTCCACAGGTGCGGGTTCTCGAGCTTGAGCTGGTTGATCAGGTCGATGCCGAAGTTGCAGTGCATCGACTCGTCGCGCAGGATGTACTGGTACTGCTCGGCAGCACCCGTCATCTTGTTCTGGCGGCCCAGCGCCAGGATCTGCGTGAAGCCGACATAGAAGAACAGGCCTTCCATCAGGCAGGCGAACACGATCAGCGACTTCAGCAGCGTCTGGTCGTTCTCCATCGTGCCCGTCTTGAAGTTCGGGTCCATGATCGCTTCGATGAAGGGGATCAGGAACTCGTCCTTGTCGCGGATGGATGCGACCTCGTGGTAGGCATTGAAGATCTCGGATTCGTCGAGACCCAGCGATTCCACGATGTACTGATAGGCGTGCGTGTGGATGGCCTCTTCAAAGGCCTGGCGCAGCAGGAACTGGCGGCACTCGGGCGCCGTGATGTGGCGGTAGGTGCCCAGCGTGATGTTGTTGGCGGCCAGCGAGTCGGCAGTGACGAAGAAGCCGAGGTTGCGCTTGATGATGCGGCGCTCGTCTTCGCTCAGACCGTTGGGGTCTTTCCAGAGCGCGATGTCGCGGCTCATGTTCACTTCCTGCGGCATCCAGTGGTTGGCGCAGGTGGCGAGGTACTTCTCCCAAGCCCACTTGTACTTGAACGGCACCAGCTGGTTGACGTCGGTCTGGCCGTTGATGATGCGCTTGTCGGCGACGTTCACACGGCGCGTCGAGGTGGCCTGAACAGAGTTGGCGGGCGTGTGTGCAGGGGGCGCGGCAGTTGCCGACGGCGCGGTGTTCCGTGCGACGCTGGGCGCAGAAGCGGGCAGCGGTTGGGGCACAGAATCGGCAGGGTTCGAAGAGGCGTTGGAGGAGTCGTCTTCCCAGACCAGCATGGTGAACATCCTATGGAGTCGGATTATGGAAGGGTGTTGTGAAAAACACCAAGCACTTCTTGACATCGGGCGCTCAAGCTTGTTGCTGCCGAGCATCGAAAACAAGGGCGTCAGATCAAGAAGGCATCGAAAGGAATCGCATCGAAAACCCTGATGCGATCAGGTGTGGACGCGGTCGAGTCCGTAGGGGCTCATTGTGTGAGCCACGGACATGGCCCGCGATGGTGCGGTGCAGTGCGCGCAGATGCACTTCGGAGACAGGCAAGGCCTCGTTCGCGCGCACGCTCCCGAGGCCTTGTTCATCACCGCACTGCCGCGGTGTCCGCCTTACTGGCAGGCCTCGCAGTCCGGGTTGTCGATCGAGCAGAACTTGATGTCGGTCGCGGGTTCAGCGGCCATGGCGGGCTCGGCAGCCACGGGCGCTTGCGGTGCGGCGGCCTGGAAGCCACCCCCCACGTTGCTCGACACGGCGTTGAGTTGGCCGCGCGAGACCGTCGACTTCTCCGCGTGCGTGGCGCCGATGGTGCGGAGGTAGTAGGTCGTCTTCAGACCACGCAGCCAGGCGAGCTTGTAGGTCTCATCCAGCTTCTTGCCCGAGGCGCCGGCCATGTAGATGTTCAGCGACTGGGCCTGGTCGATCCACTTCTGGCGACGCGAAGCGGCTTCCACCAGCCACACCGGCTCGACTTCGAAGGCCGTGGCGTACAGGTTCTTGAGCTCTTCGGGCACGCGGTCGATGCGGCGCAGCGAGCCGTCGAAGTGCTTGAGGTCCATGACCATCACGTCGTCCCACAGGCCGAGCTTCTTCAGGTCGCGCACCAGGTACTCGTTGACCACGGTGAACTCGCCCGACAGGTTGGACTTGACCGACAGGTTGCCGAAGCAGGGCTCGATCGAGGCGTCCACGCCGACGATGTTGGAGATGGTGGCGGTGGGGGCAATGGCCACGCAGTTGGAGTTGCGCATGCCGTACTGGGCAATGCGGGCGCGCAGGGCGTCCCAGTCCATCGTGGTCGACGTGTCGACTTCGACGTAGCCACCGCGCTGTTCGGCCAGCAGCTTCACCGAGTCGATCGGCAGGATGCCGCGGTCCCACAGCGAGCCACGGTAGCTGCTGTAGCGGCCGCGCTCTTCGGCCAGCTCGGTCGAGGCCCAGTACGCGTAGTAGCAGACGGCTTCCATCGAGCGGTCGGCAAATTCGACGGCTTCCTGGCTGGCGTACGGGGTGCGCAGCTGGTACAGCGCATCCTGGAAGGCCATGATGCCCATGCCGACCGGACGGTGGCGCAGGTTCGAATCACGGGCCTTCTTGACGGCGTAGTAGTTGATGTCGATGACGTTGTCGAGCATGCGCATGGCGGTCTTGACCGTCTTGCGCAGCTTGTCGTGGTCGATGCCGCCGTCCTTGATGTGTTGGGACAGGTTCACCGAGCCCAGGTTGCACACGGCGATCTCGCCGCCGTTGGTGTTCAGCGTGATCTCGGTGCACAGGTTGGACGAGTGCACCACGCCGACGTGCTGCTGCGGCGAGCGCACATT
>JAJUHM010000241.1 GCA_029279925.1 Aquabacterium olei | reverse complement strand
GTTTCCACGGCCTGTCGCGGTGGATCGGGCTGCTGTGGCCGTATGCCGCCCTGGTGTGGCTGGTGGCGCGCATCGTGCACCGCGAACCGAGAGCCCATGCGTCGGCCCAGGCCGGCCCCAATGCCTAGAATGCCGGGCATGAGCTATTACCAGCGCCACATCTTTTTCTGCCTGAACCAGCGCATCAACGGGGAGGACTGCTGTGCCGACCACAATGCGAAGGAAGGGTTCGACCACTGCAAGGCCCGCGTCAAGGACGCCGGGCTGGCCGGTCCGGGCCAGGTTCGCGTGAACAAGGCCGGCTGCCTTGATCGTTGCGCCGGCGGTCCCGTGGCCGTGGTCTACCCCGAAGGCACCTGGTACACCTTTGTCGACAAGAGCGACATCGACGAGATCGTCGACCGGCACCTGGCCAAGGGTGAGGTCGTCGAGCGCCTGGTCCTGCCGCCGTCCGTCGGTCGCTGAGGAGGCGCGCCGATGATCGGACGTCCCGCATCGCAGACGATCGAGGGCCCGGCTGGCCTGCTCGAGGTGGTGGTCGAAGAGCCGACCCACGCGCCGGTCGGGCTCGTCGTCGTGGCCCACCCGCATCCGCTGATGGGTGGCACCATGGACAACAAGGTGGTGCACACCCTGGTGCGCGCCTTCGTGCTGGAGGGCTGGCGCGCCGTGCGGTTCAACTTCCGCGGCGTCGGACACTCCGAGGGCGCCTGGGATGAAGGGCGAGGTGAAAGCGACGACATGCAGGCCGTGATCGCCCACCACCTCGCCGACCCGGCCGTGCAAGGGCGGCCGCTGGCGCTGGCCGGCTTCTCGTTCGGCGGCTTCGTGGCGGCCCGCACCCACGCGCGCCTGGCCGAGGCCGCCGACGCCGATCCCCAGGCCGTGCGACCGGCTGGGCTGGTGCTCGTCAGCCCGGCCACCTCGCGCTTCGATGTGCCAGCCGTGCCGGCCCACACCCTGGTGGTCGAGGGCGAGCAGGACGACGTCGTGCCGCTGACCAGCATCCTGGACTGGGCCCGCCCGCAGGGCCTGCCGGTCACCGTGGTACCGGGTACCGGCCACTTCTTCCACGGGCAGTTGCCGCGTCTGCGCGAGCTGGTGCGCCGGCACCTGCGTGCCGGGGTCACGGGCTGACGTGATGCCTTCCCCGTTCTGTTCTCGCCCGATGCCGCACGCGTCCGTGATGCCGGCCCCTGACGCCAGGAGGTCCACGCACCCGACCCGGCGACAGGTGCTGACGGCCGCAGCCTGCCTGACGCTGCTGGGGTGCGTCGTTCCTGCGCACGCCGCGCCGGCGGGCAACGAGGCCGGGCCGTTCTTCATCGAGCCGCTGGCCGCCATGCCGCAGCCGCCCGAGGTGGCCGCCCGCGCCTTCATCCTGCAGGACCTCGCCAGCCGCCAGACCCTGGCCGCCCGGCAGGCCGACCTCTCGGTGGAGCCGGCCTCGCTGACCAAGCTGATGAGCGCCTGGCTGGTGTTCGAGGCGCTGCGCGACGGCAAGCTTCGGCCGGACCAGACGCTGCCCGTGTCCGAGCAGGCCTGGAAGGCGGGCATGGCCGGGTCCGCGCGCTCGTTCCTGAAAGCCGGCAGCAGCGTGCGGGTGGATGAACTGCTGCGCGGCATGGTGGTGCACAACGCCAACGACGCCACGGTGGCCCTGGCCGAGGGGCTGGCCGGATCGGTCGAGGCCTTCGTCGAGCGCATGAACCGGCAGGCCGAGGTCTTCGGGCTGCAGGCCACCCGCTTCCGCAACCCGGAGGGGCTGTCGGCCAGCGGCCACCGCAGCACGGCGCGCGACCTGTCGCTGATCGCCGCCCGCCTGGTGACCGACTTCCCCGACGCCCTCAAGCTGTATGCGCTGCAGCAGGCCACCGTGGCCGGCGTGGCGCAACCCAGCCGCAACCTGCTGCTGTTCCGGGATCCCACGGTGGACGGCCTGCAGACCGGCTACACCGAGGCCGCCGGCTATGGCATGGTGGCCACGGCCCGCCGCACCAGCGGGGGCGTCGAGCGGCGGCTGATTGCCGTGACGCTGGGGGCAGCCTCGCCCGAGGCCCGCGCCAACGAGACCCAGAAGCTTCTCAACTGGGGGTACAGTGCCTTCGATCTGGTGCGGCTGTTCGAGGCCAACCAGGCCGTGGCCACGGCCCAGGTCTGGAAGGGCCGTGACCGCACCGTGCGCCTGGGCCGTCCGGTGCCCATCGCGGTTGTGGTGCCGCGCGGGCAGGGGGCACGGCTGCAGACCAGCGTCGTGCGCCAGGAGCCGCTGATGGCGCCGCTGCGGCGCGGCCAGACGGTCGCCCGCCTGCGCGTCAGCCTCGGGGCGCAGCACTGGCAGGATCTTCCCTTGCTGGCGCTGGACGAGGTGCCGTCCGCCGGCTGGTTCGGTCGGCTCTGGGACGCCATCCGCCTCGGCATCCAGTGAGCCTGACGCCGCCCGGCGCCGCTCGTTTTCTCCGTTTTCCTGCTGAAAGGACGCTGACATGGCCTCCGCCACCCCACCCGATCACACCCCCGTGAACCCGCGCATTCCGCCGGAAGACTCGCTGATCCAGTACCCGTGCCCCTTCCCCATCAAGGTGATGGGTGTGCACGAGGAGGCCTTTGTCGAGGCGATCGTCGCCATCGCCACCGAGCACGACCCCTCCTTCCAGGCGCACACGCTGGAGCGCCGGCCCAGCAGCTCCGGCAAGTACCTCGGCCTGACCGTGATCGTCACGGCCACCAGCCGCACCCAGCTGGACAACCTGTACCGCGCACTGACCGGCCATCCCCTGGTCAAGTACGTGCTCTGAAAGCGGCCGCAAGCCGCCGCATACAATGCCCCGTTCAACGGCCGTTGCGTCAGCCCTCGGGGTGGCGCTTCGGCCCTTTGTCTGAAGGAACCTGACCGTGTTGATTTCCGAAGCCTACGCCCAAGCCGCGGCCCCTGCCGCCGGCGCCACCGGTGGCCTGATGAGCATGCTGCCGCTCGTCCTCATGTTCGTCGTCCTGTACTTCGTCATGATCCGCCCGCAGATGAAGCGCCAGAAGGAGATGAAGGCCATGCTGGAAGCGCTCTCCAAGGGCGACGAGGTCGTCACGCAAGGCGGCGTGATCGGCAAGATCAGCAAGCTGGGCGACACCTTCGTGCACCTGGACGTGGCCAACGGCGTCGAGCTGCAGGTGCAGCGCGTGGCCATCGTGCAAGTGCTGCCCAAGGGCACGATCAAGTAAACGCATCCGCTGCGGCCGGCCGGCCGCAGCTGCTGTCCTGCCGTCGAGGACCTCATGAACCGCTATCCCCTGTGGAAGTACCTGATCATCGCCGCAGCGCTGCTGATCGGCCTGATCTACACCCTGCCGAACTTCTTCGGTGAAGCACCCGCCGTGCAGCTGTCCAGCGGCAAGGCCACCCTCAAGCTCGACAGCAGCGCCGTGGCGCGCGTCGAAGCCGCGCTGCAGCAAGCCGGCCTCAAGGCCGATTTCGTGGAGTTCGACGGCAACTCCGTGCGCGCCCGCTTCGACAGCACCGACACCCAGATCAAGGCACGCGACGTCATCGCGCGGGCCGTCAACCCCGATCCCGCCGACCCGAGCTACATCGTGGCGCTCAACCTGGTGTCGCGCTCGCCCCAGTGGCTGCGCAGCCTGCACGCCAACCCGATGTTCCTGGGGCTGGACCTGCGCGGCGGTGTCCACTTCCTGATGCAGGTCGACATGAAGGCCGCCATCACGCAAAAGCTCGATGGGCTGACGGTCGACATCCGCACGCTGCTGCGCGACAAGGACGTGCGCCACAGCGGCATCCGGCGCGAGGGCGACAGCCTGATCGTGCGCTTCCGCGACGAGGCCGCCCGTAATGCCGCTCGCCCGGTGCTGACTGACCGCCTCGCCGATCTGGTGTGGCGCGATGCCACCGACACCGGCGGCTCGGGTGACCTGACGCTGGTCGGCACCCTGAACCCGGCGAGCGCCCGCGCCATCCAGGACCAGGCGCTCAAGCAGAACATCACCACGCTGCACAACCGGATCAACGAGCTCGGCGTGGCCGAGCCCGTCATCCAGCAGCAGGGCATCGACCGCGTGGTCGTGCAGCTGCCGGGCGTGCAGGACACCGCCAAGGCCAAGGACATCATCGGCCGCACCGCCACGCTGGAAGTGCGCATGGTCGACGACAGCACCGAGGCCCAGGCGGCGCTGGCCGGCGGCCCCGTGCCCTTCGGCACCGAGCGCTACTTCGAGCGGGGTGGCGTGCCCCTGATCGTCAAGCGCCAGGTGGTGCTGACCGGCGACAACCTGACCGACGCCCAGCCCGGCTTCGACGAGAACCAGGAAGCGGCCGTCCACCTGACGCTCGACGCCCGTGGCGCGCGCATCTTCAAGGACGTGACCCGCGAGAACGTCGGCAAGCGCATGGCCATCCTGCTGTTCGAAAAGGGCAAGGGCGAGGTCGTGACCGCACCGGTGATCCGCGGCGAGATCGGCGGTGGCCGCGTGCAGATTTCGGGGCGCATGACCTCGGAAGAAGCCGCCGACACCGCGCTGCTGCTGCGCGCCGGCTCGCTGGCCGCACCGATGGAAATCATCGAAGAGCGCACCGTCGGCCCCAGCCTGGGTGCCGAGAACATCGAGATGGGCTTCAAGAGCCTGGTCTACGGTTTTGCGGCGATTGCCGTGTTCATGGTGGTGTACTACCTGCTGTTCGGCGTGTTCTCGACGCTGGCCCTGGCCGTCAACCTGTTGCTGCTGGTGGCCGTGCTGTCGATGCTGCAGGCCACGCTGACACTGCCCGGCATCGCCGCCATTGCCCTGACGCTGGGCATGGCCATCGACTCCAACGTGCTCATCAACGAGCGTGTGCGCGAAGAGCTGCGCAACGGTTCGGCCCCGCAGACGGCCATCCACGCCGGCTACGAGCACGCCTGGGCGACCATCCTCGACTCGAACGTGACCACGCTGATCGCCGGGCTGGCGCTGCTGGCCTTCGGCTCGGGCCCGGTCAAGGGCTTTGCCGTGGTGCACTGCCTGGGCATCATGACCTCGATGTTCTCGGCCGTGTTCTTCTCGCGTGGCCTGGTCAACCTCTGGTACGGCCGTCAGAAGAAGCTCAAGAGCGTCTCGATCGGCCAGGTGTGGAAGCCGCAGGCCTGATCCACGGAAGACAAGGAACACAAACGTCATGGAATTCTTCCGCATCCGGCGCGACATCCCCTTCATGCGCCACGCGTTGGTCTTCAACGCGATTTCCTTCCTCACCTTTGCTGCTGCGGTGTTCTTTCTGGTCACCCGCGGCCTGCACTTCTCGATCGAGTTCACCGGTGGCTCGCTGATCGAGGTGCAGTACGCGCAGGCGGCCAACCTGGTCAAGGCCCGTCAGGCGGTCGAGTCGCTCGGCTTCGGCGAGGTGCAGGTGCAGAACTTCGGCACCTCGCGTGACGTGCTGATCCGCCTGCCCCTGCGCGGCAACCTGAAGCAGGGCGAGGTCGTCGCCAAGGTGTTCGACGCGCTGTGCC
>JAJUHM010000240.1 GCA_029279925.1 Aquabacterium olei | reverse complement strand
GTGCTGTGGTTCATCTACGGCTACAGCCTGGCGTTCACCGAGGGCAACGCCTACATCGGCGGCCTGGATCGCCTGATGATGAAGGGCATCTGGGACAACGCTGCAGGCACCTTCGCCAACGCCGCCACGTTCAGCAAGGGCGTCGTGATCCCGGAAATCCTGTTCGCAGCCTTCCAGGCCACGTTCGCCGGCATCACCTGCTGCCTGATCGTCGGCGCGTTCGCCGAGCGCATCAAGTTCTCGGCCGTGCTGCTGTTCATGGTGCTGTGGTTCACCTTCAGCTATGCCCCGATCGCCCACATGGTGTGGTTCTGGATGGGCCCGGACGCCTACACGTCGGCTGACGTGGTGGAGCAGATGAACGCCAAGGCCGGCCTGATCTGGCAGCACGGCGCGCTGGACTTCGCCGGCGGCACCGTGGTGCACATCAACGCTGCTGTGGCCGGTCTGGTCGGCTCCTACATGGTCGGCAAGCGCATCGGCTACGGCAAGGAAGCCTTCACCCCGCACTCGCTGACGCTGACCATGGTCGGTGCCTCGCTGCTGTGGGTGGGCTGGTTCGGTTTCAACGCCGGCTCTGCCCTGGAAGCCAACGGCTTCGCCGCCCTGGCCTTCGTCAACACCTTCGCTGCCACCGCCGCTGCCGTGCTGGCCTGGTGCCTGGGTGAAGGCCTGCTCAAGGGCAAGGCCTCGATGCTGGGTGCCGCTTCGGGCGCCGTCGCTGGCCTGGTGGCCATCACCCCGGCTGCCGGCAACGTCGGCATCGGCGGTGCACTGATCATCGGCCTGATCGCCGGCTTCGTCTGCCTGTGGGGCGTGACCGGTCTGAAGAAGATCCTGGGTGCCGACGACTCGCTGGACGTGTTCGGCGTGCACGGTGTGGGCGGCATCCTGGGCGCCCTGCTGACCGGTGTGTTCAACTCGCCGAACCTCGGCGGCCCCTCGGTGGTGTCCGACTGGGTCACCGGCGCCATGGTCACCGGCGACGCCTACTCGATCGCCAGCCAGGTCTGGATCCAGCTCAAGGGCGTGCTGATCACCATCGTGTGGTCGGGTGTGGTCTCCGTGATCGCCTACAAGATCGTCGACGTGGTCATCGGTCTGCGCGTGCCGGAAGAGGAAGAGCGCGAGGGCCTGGACATCACCTCGCACGGCGAAACCGCCTACCACAAGTGATCCGTCGGGGCTGCGGCCCCACGACGCGACCGACTGACAAGGGGCTGCCTTCGGGCAGCCCCTTTTTTTCATCCGATGCGCCCCCACATGCGGATGTTCCTAGAATGACCCGGTGTCCACCGACCGCCGCCTGCTCCCACCATGGTTCCGCACCTGATCACCGCCCTGACCGGCCCCATCAACGAACTCGAGCAACGCATGCTGGAGTCCATGCCGGCCATCGAGCGCTGGTTCCGTCTGGAATGGATGGAGCACACGCCGCCCTTCTACACCTCGGTGGACCTGCGCAACGCCGGCTTCAAGCTGGCCCCGGTCGACACCAACCTGTACCCGGGCGGCTTCAACAACCTCACGCCGGAGATGCTCCCGCTGGCGGTGCAGGCGGCCATGGCAGCCATCGAGAAGATCTGCCCCGAAGCCAAGAACCTGCTGCTGATCCCCGAGAAGCACACGCGCAACACCTTCTATCTGGCCAATGTGGCGCGCCTGATGCAGATCTTCGGCGCGGCCGGCCTGAACGTCCGCCTGGGCACGCTGGATGAAAGCATCACCGAGCCGACCGAACTGAGCCTCCCGGATGGCAGCACGCTGACGCTCGAGCCCCTGGTGCGCACCAAGCGCCGCCTGGGCCTCAAGCACTTCGACCCGTGCACCATTCTGGTGAACAACGACCTGTCGGCCGGCATCCCGCCCGTGCTCGAGAACCTGCATGAGCAGTACCTGCTGCCGCCGCTGCATGCCGGCTGGGCCGTGCGCCGCAAGAGCCAGCATTTCGAGGCCTACGAGGAAGTGGCCAAGAAGTTTGCCAAGCTGCTGGGCATGGACCCGTGGCTCATCAACCCCATGTACGCCGTGTGCGAAGGCGTGGACTTCCAGTCCGGCGAAGGGTTGGACGCCCTGCAGACGCAGGTGGAAGGCATGCTGAACAAGGTGCGCCGCAAGTACAAGGAATACGGGATCAACGAGAAGCCCTTCGTCATCGTCAAGGCCGACAACGGCACCTACGGCATGGGGATCATGACCGTGCGGGACGCCAAGGACATGGCCGACCTCAACCGCCGCACGCGCAACAAGATGTCGGTGGTCAAGGACGGCCAGGAAGTCAGCCGGGTCATCATCCAGGAAGGCGTGCCGACCTACGAACGCATCAACGATGCCGTGGCGGAACCGGTGGTCTACATGATCGACCGGTATGTGGTGGGCGGTTTCTACCGCGTGCACGCCGAACGGGGCGTGGACGAGAACCTCAATGCGCCAGGTTCCAGCTTCGTGCCGCTGGCCTTTGCCGAGCCAGCCCACCTTCCGCGCCCAGGGGCCAAACCGGGTGCCAGCGCCCCCAATCGGTTCTACATGTACGGGGTGATTGCGCGGTTGGCCATGCTGGCGGCCAGCTACGAGCTGGAAGCCACCGATCCGAACGCAGAAATCTACGCCTGAACGAGGGCCGTACGGAACTGTTCGCGACGAGGCCGAACAAAGGCAAAATGGTCGGCTGTCGAAACGCGAACCTCCTCACGTGCAACACAGCTCCAACGCCGCCCTGGGCGGCAAACAGCTCGCCGCCCTCACCCTCGGTGCCATCGGCATCGTTTATGGCGACATCGGCACCAGCCCGCTGTACGCCCTCAAAGAGGTCTTCGCGCACGGCCACGTCCCCCTGAGCCCGGAGAACATCTACGGCATCCTGTCGATGATGTTCTGGACGCTGACGGTCATCGTGTCGCTCAAGTACGTCACGCTGATCCTGCGGGCCGACAACAACGGCGAAGGCGGCCTGATCGCCATGCTCGCGCTGGCCTCCACCGCAGTCGCGCACCGGCCGGCGCTGCGCGGCAAGCTGCTGGCCGTCGGCATCTTCGGCACGGCCATCTTCTTCGGTGACGGCGTGATCACCCCGGCCATCTCGGTGCTGTCTGCCGTCGAGGGGATGGAGGTGGCGGCGCCCGCGCTCGAGCGCTTCGTGGTGCCAGTGACACTGGTGGTTCTGACCGGGCTGTTCATGGTGCAGAAGCACGGCACGGGCGGCATCGGCAAGTTCTTCGGGCCGGTCACGGCGCTGTGGTTCATCGTGCTGGCCGTGCTGGGGATCGGGCACATCGTGCGCAACCCCGCGGTGCTGGTCGCGCTCAGCCCGCACCACGCGCTGATGTTCATCATCAACCAGCCGGGCATGGCCTTCATCGCGCTCGGCTCGGTGATCCTGTGTGCCACAGGGGCCGAGGCGCTGTATGCCGACATGGGGCATTTCGGCAAGAAGCCGATCCGCCTGGCCTGGTTCAGCCTGGTGATGCCGGCCCTGGTGCTCAACTACTTCGGCCAAGGGGCCATGCTGCTCGCCCACCCCGAGAACGTGAGCAATCCCTTCTACGAGATGGCGCCCCAATGGGCCCTGTACCCGCTGGTCGCGCTGGCGACGTGCGCCACGGTGATCGCGTCGCAGGCGCTGATCTCGGCCGCCTTCTCGGTCACCAAGCTGGTGATCCAGCTGGGCTACCTGCCGCGTCTGCGCATCCTGCACACCTCCGTCAACGAGACCGGGCAAATCTACATCCCCTTCGTCAACTGGACGCTGTACGGATGCATCGTGCTGGCCGTGATCTTCTTCGGCTCCAGCAGCAAGCTCGCCTCGGCCTACGGCATCACCGTCACCATCGACATGCTGATCACGACGGTCATGACCTTCTTCGTGATCCGCTTTGCGTGGAAGCTGCCCATCGCCCTGTGCATCGGGGCGACCGGCGTGTTCTTCGTGATCGACCTGATGTTCTTCAGCGCCAACGTGATCAAGGTGGTCGACGGCGGCTGGTTCCCGCTGCTGATCGGCATCGTCATGTTCAGCCTGATGATGACGTGGCGCGATGGACGCCACCTGCTGAGCGAGCGCCTGCGCTCGGATTCGATCGACCTCAAGCCCTTCCTGGAAGCGGTGTTCTCCAGCCCGCCCCAGCGCGTCGAAGGCACGGCCGTGTTCCTGAACGCGGATGCGGGCACCACACCGAACGCCCTGCTGCACAACCTCAAGCACAACAAGGTGCTGCACAAGCAGAACCTGTTCGTGACGGTGAAATCGCACGAGGTGCCGTGGATCGGCTTCAACAAGCGCGTCGAGGTCGAATCGCTGGGCAACAGCTGCTGGCAGATCATGCTGCACTTCGGCTTCAAGAACGAGCCCGACGTGCCGGACGCACTCAAGCTCGTGCGCCAGCACGGCATCCACATCGACGACATGGAGACCAGCTACTTCCTGTCGCGCGACATCGTGATCCCCACCATCGGCGGCGGCATGGCGCCATGGCGTGAAAAGCTGTTTGCCAGCATGCACCGCAACGCATCGGGCGCAGCGGACTTCCTGAGCCTGCCGGCCAACCGCGTGGTGGAGCTGGGCTCCAAGGTCGAGCTCTGAGCGTGTTGCCTTCGCTCTCGCGCATGGCGCGCGACACCGCGCTGTCATCCGTCTCGGCGGGCTTCGTGGCCACGCTGGTGGCCTTCACCAGCACGATTGCGCTGGTGTTCCACGCCGCCCGCATGCTGGGGGCGACACCGGACCAGCTGAGCTCATGGGTGCTGGCGCTCGGCATGGGCATGGGCGTGGGCAGCATCGGGCTGTCGCTGTGGTTGCGGGCGCCCGTGCTGGTGACCTGGTCCACACCCGGTGCAGCCGTGATCGCCACCGCCGCCACGGGCGTGAGCCTGGCCGAGGCCACGGGCGCCTTTCTGGTGTGCGGGCTGCTGATGTGGCTGTGCGGCGTGACGCGGCTGTTCGAGCGCATCATGGACCGCATCCCGGTGGCCCTGGCCTCGGCGCTGCTGGCGGGCATCCTGGCGCGCTTTGCGCTGCAGTCGTTTTCCGCCGCGTCGACCCAGCCGCTGCTGGTCATCACCATGCTGCTCGCCTACCTGCTGGGCAAGCGCTGGATCCCGCGCTATGCCGTGCTGGGCGTGCTCGGTGTGGGCATGGTGGTCACCGGGCTGCGCGGCCAGCTCGACACTTCGCAACTCAGCCTGGCGCTGGCCACCCCGGAGTTCGTGATGCCGGCTTTCTCGTGGCATGCGGTCATCGGCATGGGCTTGCCGCTGTTCATCGTCACCATGGCCTCGCAGGCCGTGCCTGGCATCTCGGCCATCCGCGTGGCCGGTTACCCGGCACCGGTGTCGTCGCTGATGAGCTGGTCCGGCATCCTGACGCTGGTGTTCGCGCCCTTTGGCGGCTACACCTTCAACCTGGCGGCCATCACGGCGGCCATCGTGCTGAGCCCACACGCCCATCCAGAAGCGGACCGCCGCTACATGGCGGCCGTGTACGCGGGCGTGTTCTACATCCTGATGGCGCTGCTG
>JAJUHM010000239.1 GCA_029279925.1 Aquabacterium olei | reverse complement strand
GTGGCCAACACGCTGAACTACCTCGACATCAAGACGGTGGTGGTGAGCTGCGGCACCTGCTATGACCAGCTGCAGGGCTACCAGTTCGACAAGATCTTCCCGGGCTGCCGCATCATCGACATCCACGAGTACCTGCTGGAAAAGGGTGTCACGCTGCAGGGCAAGGGCGCCTTCCTGTACCACGACCCCTGCCACACGCCGATGAAGCTCCAGGACCCGATGAAGACGGTCAAGGCGCTGGTGGGCGATGGCGTCATCAAGTCGGAGCGCTGCTGCGGCGAATCGGGCACCTTCGCGGTCAACCGGCCGGACATCTCCACCCAGGTTCGCTTCCGCAAGACCGAGGAAGTGCGCAAGGGCGAGGCCGCGCTGCGCGACCAGGGCCTGGTGGGCCCGAAGGACAACGTCAAGATCCTGACCTCGTGCCCGTCGTGTCTGCAGGGGCTGAACCGCTACGGTGAAGACACGCAGAACGGCCTGCTGGAAGCCGACTACATCGTGGTCGAGATGGCCAAGCAGATCCTGGGCGAGAACTGGATGCGCGAGTACGTCGACCGGGCCAACGCCGGCGGCATCGAGCGCGTGCTGGTCTGACCATGGGCCAGCGCGATCCGGGCCGACTCGTCGGCTGCGAACTGTGCATGCAGGACGGTGGGCTGCTGGTTCACCGTGGCGTGAAGCTGCGGGTGATCCGGGCCACAGAGCCCGAGCATCCGGCCTTCTACCGCGTGGTCTGGAACGACCACGTGGCTGAGTGGACGGACCTGCCGCCCGCAGACCGCAGCCACATCATGCAGGCCGTGGCCAAGGTAGAAACGGTGCTGCGCGAGCACCTGCAGCCCACCAAGGTGAACCTGGCCTCGCTGGGCAATGTGGTGCCGCACCTGCACTGGCACGTGATTGCCCGCTTCGATTGGGACGGCCGCTGGCCTGCACCGGTCTGGGCGCCGCTGCGCGAGAGCGTGCCGGACGCCGAGGCCCGGCTGGCCGTGCCGCTGTCGGCGCTGGACAGGCTGGTGGCCGAAGCGGTGCGCGAGCTGGACCTGACGGCGTCGCCCTGACCCAGGCGGCGACATGAAGCCGCAAAACACCATCAGAAAAGAAAAAAGGCCCGGCATGACCGGGCCTCTGCTTTTGCGAGGGGCTGACTCGCTCAGTCCACGAGCCCCATGTCTTCGCTCATCAGCATGCTCTCGATGTCGAGCAGGATGACCATGCGCTCACCCACCTGGGCCAGGCCCTGGATGTAGGTGGCGTCGATGGCCGAGCTCATCTCGGGCGCCGGACGGATGGCCTCGGCCGGGATCTCCATCACGTCGCTCACCGAGTCGACCACCGTGCCGATGGTGCGCTGTCCGATGTGCAGCACGATGGACACCGTGAAGGCGTTGTACTCGGCCGAACTGCAACCGAAGCGCAGGCGCAGGTCCACGATCGGCACGATGGTGCCGCGCAGGTTCACCACGCCCTTCAGGAAGTGGGGCGCGTTGGCAATGCGGGTCGGGTTCTCGTAACCGCGGATTTCCTGCACCTTCAGGATGTCGATTCCGTACTCCTCGTCACCGAGGCGGAAGGTCAGGTACTCACGTGCCAGATCGGTCTGCACGTCCAGTTTTTCCATCATGCCCATGGGAATGTCTCCTTCTCTACCAGCCCGGATCAGTGACGCGAGCGGCGCACGAGGCTGCCCACGTCCAGAATCAGGGCCACGCGGCCGTCACCCATGATGGTGGCGCCCGACACGTCGTTGACCTTGCGGTAATTCGATTCGAGGTTCTTGACCACGACCTGTTGCTGGCCGAGCAGCTCGTCGACCAGCAGGGCCACGCGCCCGCTTTCGGCCTCGACCACCACCATGATCCCGCTGTTGTGCTCCCAGTCGAAACGGGGCACCTGGAACACCTTCTCCAGCTCGATCACCGGCATGTATTCCTCGCGGACCTCGACCACGCGGCCGGAGCCGCCGATGGTCTTGACCATGTCGGGGCTGACCTGGAAGGACTCGACCACGGACGACAGCGGCAGGATGTAGACCTCTTCGCCCACGCCCACGCTCATGCCGTCCATGATGGCCAGCGTCAGCGGCAGGCGCACCGCCACCCGCATGCCGTAGCCTTCGGCCGAATCGATCTCGACCGTGCCCCCCAGCGAGGTGATGTTCTTCTTGACCACGTCCATGCCGACACCACGGCCGGACACGTCGGTCACTTCTTCCGCCGTCGAGAAGCCCGGCGCGAAGATCAGGTTCCACACTTCCTGGTCGGTCAGCGTGTCCGGTGCGTCGATGCCCTTCTCGCGGGCTTTCTTCAGCAGCTTCTCACGCGACAGGCCGCGGCCATCGTCGCGCACCTCGATCACGATGGAGCCGCCCTGGTGCGATGCCGCCAGCGTGATGGTGCCGACTTCCGGCTTGCCGTTGGCCAGCCGCACATCGGGCATTTCGATGCCGTGGTCGCAGCTGTTGCGCACCAGGTGGGTCAGCGGGTCGGTGATCTTCTCGACCAGGCCCTTGTCCAGTTCGGTGGCTTCACCCTGCGTGACCAGCTCGACCTTCTTGCCCAGCTTGTTGGCCAGGTCGCGCAGCATGCGCGGGAAGCGGCTGAACACCGTCGACATCGGAATCATCCGGATCGACATCACGGCCTCTTGCAGGTCGCGGGTGTTGCGGTCCAGATCGGTCAGGCCCGACACCAGCTGCTGGTAGACGACCGGGTCCAGGCCACGGCTGTTCTGGGCCAGCATGGCCTGGGTGATCACCAGTTCGCCCACCAGGTTGATGAGCTGGTCGACCTTTTCGACCGAAACGCGGATGGTGGATGCCTCCAGGCCGGCATGCGGCTTGTCGGCCTTGGCCGCTGCGGGCGCGGCCGGCTTGGCGGGCACGACGGCTGCGGGCTTGGGCGCTTCGGCAGCCGGTGCAGCGGCCTTCTCGGGCGCACCGGGAGCGTTGTCGAAGAAGCCGTAGCCCTTCTCAGGCGCAGGCTGGGCCGGGGCAGCTGCCGCCTCGGGGGCCGGCGTGTCGAAGAAGCCATAGCCCGGGTCGACGGCCGGCTGCGCGGCGGCCGATTCGGCTGCACCGCCCATGGCGACGAAGCTCACCTGCTCACGGGCCACATGGAAGGTGAACAGATCGACCAGCTCCGATTCCTCGGTGGCCGTGCTGACCTTGAAGCGACGGACGCCGGCCAACGCCGGGTCATCGGCCAGCGGCTCGATGGTGCCCAGGTCGGTGATTTCCTTGAACAGGTCGACCAGGTTGTCTGCCTGGGCCGGGTCGGCCAGCGGGCCCACGCGCAGTTCGACGGTGCGCTGGCCCGAGGTCGGGGCTGCCGCGGCGGAAGGCGTGGGGACTGCGGGGGCGGGGGCTGCGGCCACGGGAGCCGGCGCAGCCACCGGGGCTGCCGGGGCCGCCACAGGGGCTTCGCCCGAGCTCATGGCGCGGATGTTGAAGAGCAACTCGGTCGTGTCGACCTCGCCACCGCCAGAGCCCTGATGGCGCGCCAGCATGGCCTTGAGCGCGTCACCCGACTGCAGCAGCACATCGACCATCGGGGCCGTCGGCGCGAGTTCGTGGCGGCGCAGCTTGTCCAGCAGCGTCTCCATCTGGTGGGTCAGCTCGGCGACGTCGCTGAAGCCGAAGGTGGCCGCCCCGCCCTTGATCGAGTGCGCGCACCGGAAGATGGCATTGAGCTCTTCGTCGTCGGCCGCATTGATGTCCAGCTCCAGCAGGAGCTGTTCCATGTTCTCGAGGTTCTCACCGGCTTCTTCGAAAAAGACCTGATAGAACTGGCTCAGGTCGATGCCGGCGGAAGAAGAGGCGCTGTTGTCCGTGCTGGTCTCTGCCATGTCAGGCTCCTGGAGATTGTCGTGCGCTGCGCGGGTCGTGGCCCGTCGTCAGGTCAGCGGATGACCTTCTGGATCACCTCGATGAGCTTGTTGGGATCGAAGGGCTTGACCAGCCAGCCGGTCGCACCGGCGGCGCGGCCCGCCTGCTTCATCTGATCACTCGACTCGGTCGTCAGGATCAGGATCGGGGTGGTCTTGAACTGCGGGTTCTCGCGCAGCTTCTTGGTCAGGCTGATGCCATCCATGCGAGGCATGTTCTGGTCGGTCAGCACCAGGTCGAAGCTGCGGCCGCCGGCCTTCTCGTAGGCATCCTGACCGTCCACGGCCTCGACGACGTTGTAGCCGGCGCTCTTGAGGGTGAAGGAAACCATTTGGCGCATGGACGCAGAATCGTCGACGGCAAGGATCGAATGCATGTCGCTCTCCGGTACTTGAAATAGCAGGACAGATCGGCTGTCTGGAAAAAATGAAACCAGTCGCTTGACGGGATTTCGACAGGTGGGACGGAATCTTTAGAACAACTCGACTGACCCGGCGTCCATTTCGTCCTGGGTCACCGGGTTGGGTTTCATCGGGGCCTCCACCACCACGGCCGCCCCGTCCGGGTCGTCGTCGCCCAGCGCGTCGCGCGCAATCTGGTCGGCACAGTTCCGCAATCGCTTGTTGGTGTGCGCAATCAACTGCGTGGCCATGTCCTGGAACTGCAGCGCCGTCACCGTTCGGTACAGCGTCTGGCGCACTTCTTCCAGGTGGGGCGTGATGGCATGGCCCTGATCGATCACGTCGCCGAGCTGACCGGCGGTGCCATGGAAGCCTTCCATCAGCACGATGCAAGCGTCATCGAGCAGACGCTGAAGACGCTCCAGGTCATTGGAGGCCGTCATCAGATGGTCCTGCAACTCAGCTGCGAGCAGGAGCGGCATCTCTGCAGGCGCGTTGTCGACTGGTTCGTCGTAACTCATTGTGGCTCCACTCAACCTGTTGGTGTCACGTCGACGGGGGGCTGTCGGCGCGAGAAAACGGGGTGCTCCTGAAACACCCGGCCTCCGTGTCTTCGGCAAGACGGGCTCGGTCTTGAACCGGTTGTTAGAATTTTTCGCATTTCCAGGCGCCACTTGTTCACAATGACGTGGCAAAACCTGGCACTCATCGACGGATCGAAGGCCGCGCGTGTCCGATTTCACATCTCAGCCCCATCAAGACACAGTAGCGCCCGCCCCGGAGGCGGAAGGCATGCCGCCCGTGCGCCTGAAGGTGCTTCACCTCGAAGACAACGAAGAGGATGCGGCGCTGGTCGCCATCCACCTGCGGCGCGGCGGCATCAATGCCGACATTCACCGCATCGACACCGAGGTGGCGCTGTCCGACGCCCTGCACGAGGAATGGGACCTGATCCTGTCGGACTACAACCTCCCCGGCTACTCCGGCCTGGCGGCGCTCGACAAGATCCGGGCCCTGGGCAAGCTGGTGCCCTTCATCCTGGTCTCGGGCGAGATCGGCGAGGACATCGCCGTGCAGGCCATGCGCAACGGCGCGAACGACTACCTGCTCAAGAGCAACCTCACCCGCCTCGCTCCGGCCGCGCTGCTGGCCATCGAGGCCAACCGCATCCGCATCGCCAAGCAGCGGGCCGACCTGGCCCTGAGCCGCTCGCGCCAGCAACTGCGCGAGCT
>JAJUHM010000238.1 GCA_029279925.1 Aquabacterium olei | reverse complement strand
GACGGATGGTATTGGGCCACCGACGTCGAGCACCGGCTGGTGGTCCTCCGATCCGCGTCCGGCAATTCCAACGGAACCGATTGGGATGGGTTGTCCGAATTACTCAGACTGAAGCCGGTCTGGTGGACCTGCTGGGCGGGCGATACCCCGGCGGCGCGCGAAGCGCTGGCCCGCCTGCGCCATGCCATGGAGCATGGCCTGGGATGGCCCGGACACCTGGAGTTGCCCGTGGCACCGACCTTGAGGGTGCTGGGCGGCAGCGAACACGGCGCGTCGTGCCGGCTTCGGGGGGCGCCCCGGCTGAACGAGCATGGCAGCGTGGCCGGTTTTCATGGCGTGCTGCAGTGGGTCACCCCGGTGCCGGCATCGGTTTCGGCATCGGCCGAGGTGCCGCAGGCCATGTCGGAGGCCGAACAAGAGGCGTTGCGCTACGCGCTGTCCCATGACCTGCGGGCGCCCTTGCGCGTGGTCGAGGGCTTCACGCGCATCGTCAAGGAAGACTACGGGCGCTTTCTGGATCGCGTGGGCCACGACCACCTCGAGCGGGTGCTGGCGGCTTCGTCCCGCATGAACGGCATGATCGACGCCATCCTGGGGCAGGCGCAGCTGGCCGGCACCCAGGTGCAGCGGGAGCCGGTCAACCTCAGCACGCTCGCTCGAGAAGTGGGCAGCGAGTTGGCCCTGCTGGTGCCGGCCTGTTCGCCGGTCAGCCTGGTGGTGGCCGACGGGATGCAGGTGCAGGCGGATCCGGCGCTGCTGCGCCGCGTGATGGAGAACCTGATCGGCAACGCCCTGAAGTACAGCGCGAAAGTGGCGGCGCCGCGCGTCGAGGTCGGCGTCATGCCGGCCACCGACCCGCCGGTCTACTTCGTGCGCGACAACGGCGCCGGCTTCGACATGCAGCACGCCGACAAGCTGTTCGGTCTGTTCCAGCGACTGCACAGCGCCAAGGACTTTCCCGGCACAGGCGTCGGCCTGGCGGGCGTCCAGAACATCGTGCGTCGACACGGTGGACGGGTGTGGGCGGAGGCGCGACCCGGCGCGGGCGCTTGCTTCTACTTCACGCTGACGGACACTGCCCAGAAGCGGCCGGCTCCCGTGCGGGAAACGGCCTGAGGGGTCTCAGAGCGACCCCAGGCCGGCCAGCACTTCCTGGGCATTGAGCAGGCGCTCGCACACCGATTCCAGGGCGACGCCCTCGGCCCGGGCCTGGTGGCTCAGCTTGTCGAGCGCCTGTTTGCGGCCCAGGGAATGGCGGTGCATCACGATGCCGATGGCGAGCGCCACCGACTGCGACAGCGGGTCTGACGCTGCCGGGGCAGCGGCGGGCGGCGCCCCAGAGGCTTCGGCTTGCTGGACTTTGCTGCGCTGCGCGAACGCCGCTTCTACCGCGGGCACGATCTGCTGGATGTCCAGCGGCTTGACCAGGTAGGTGAGGGCGCCCAACTCCTTGACCTGCTTGATCGTGCCTTCGTCGGCGAAGGCCGAGAGGAACATGAAGGGGATCTGGCAGTACTCCCGCAGGTAGGCGGCCACGTCGAAACCGGTCTTGCCTTCCATGCGGATGTCGAGCAGGGCGAGTTCGGGCTTGTGCTGACGTGCCAGCAGGATGGCGTCGTCCCCGTTGTCTGCGTCGATGACTTCATAGCCGGCCTGGGCGAGGCCATGGGTCAATGTGGCCAGCACCAGCCGGTCGTCGTCCACCACCAGGATTTTGCCTTTGTGATTCACTCGCTTCCTCTAGCGGGCTGCTCGTCGCCACGCAAAACGCTCATTGTGGCCAAAGCGCGATCTGCTGACCAGTGCCTTCCGCGCACACCATTGGGGGGGGCGCAACGAGGTGAACGCCTGGCGGGTGCAGCTCAATGCGTGTCCGGACCTCCGGGCCGCACTGCTCCAGCGTCAGCCGTGCGCTGCGGCGTGGCAGCAGGGCGCGCACCAGACCCAACCCCGACACCCCGCCACGCACGCGGTCGAGGTTGAAGTCCGCCGGCAGCTGACCCGGGCTGAGGATGTCGATGCGCACCCCCTGTTCGCCCGAGACCAGTTCACACATCAGCGGACCCGGGCCGGGCCCGTGCTTGTGGGCGTTGGTCAGCAGTTCATTGAGGCTCAGGGCGATGGGAATGGACTCGGCCTCGGGCAACTGCCAGTCGTGCGCGTGGGGCCCCGCCACGCTCAGCGTGATCAGCCGGCCGAAAGTGCGTTGCACCGATTGCGCAATGGCCTCGACCACGCTGTGCAGTCGCAGCGGCCCACCGGTGCCGACCTGCAGTCCGTAGACCTGGGCAATGGCCTGGACCTGGCCCACCACCTCGGAGATGGCTGGCGCGACCTCGGGCTTGCGGGCAGCGATCTGCTGCAGCAGCCCTGCCACGCCCTGGAGGTTGTTCTTGATGCGGTGATGCACCTCGCGCACCAGCATTTCCCGCTGCGCGATGGCTGCATCGAGGCGGGCTTTTTCAGCGGCGCGCTGTTCGGTGATGTCGGATGCCACCACGAGCAGTTGGTCCGCAGCCTCGTCCTCGTGGCGCAGCGGCAGGTAGTTCACGTCCCATACCTGGGGGCCGGCCTTGGATTGCAGCAGGTACTCGCGGTGGATGGCTTCCCCCCCGTCGATGGCGGCCTGCATGTCGGTGCGCAGCGCGCGGGCGCGGTCGGGGTCATAGACCTGCTCCGGCGTGCGTCCGATGGCGCAGCCGGTCTCGACGGCCATGTAGGCCGATGCCGCCTGGTTGGCCTGGACCAGCGTGAGGCGCTCGGCGTCGATCAGCTGGATGGCCATGGGCGCCATTTCGATGATGCGTTGCAGCGTGGCCTGGGCTTCCGCGGACTGCGCCTCGGCCTGCCGGCGGCGATCGATGTCGAGCAGCGCATAGGTGATCTGGCGGCGGTTGTGCTGGCCAAAGGTGACCACGGCGTTGCCTACCACCCAGAAGACGCGCCCGTCGCGCCCCACCACCTGGCACTCGAAGGTGTGGGATTGCCCGTCCTGCAACTGGTCCAGGTAGTCCGTCAGCCGGAAGGGGTGGTCGAGGTCGGGTGTGGCCACGGTGCTCAGCGGCTGTCCGATGAAGTCGGCCAGGTCGCCACCGAACATGCGCCGGGCAGAGCGGTTCATCCACGCAATGCCGTGGTGGTCGAGCGTGACGATGCCGACGAACACCGAGTCGAGGATGGCACGGGTCCGGTCGGCCTGCAGGGTCAGGTTCTGTTCGGCGCGGTGGCGTGCGTCGACGTTGACGAACGAGGCGATGAAGCCTTCGGCCGGGCGCTCGGCATTGACGAGCCGCACCGCCATCTCGGTCCACAGCGTCGTGCCATTGGGACGACGCAGCGCACGTTCGCCCTGCCAGTGCCCGAGGCTGCGCAGCAGGGACATCACCTCCGGCTCGGCGTTGATGTCGGCGTCGCTGGCGTACAGGCTTACCAACGGGCGGCCGACCAGTTCGGCGGCGTGGTCGCCCACCAGGTGGGACAGGGCCGGGTTGGCGCTCTGGATGAGGCCGTCGCGCACGAAGGCAATGCCCACGCCGGACAGCGAGAACATCAGGTCGCGGTCGCGACCGAGGGCCTCGAGCTGGGCCTGCTGGGTGCGCAGCCGTGTCACGTCGGACAGCACGGCGATGACCTCGAGCGGGTTGGCCGACTGCCCCAGCCGACGCAGCGACAGGGTGTAGCTTCGGGGCAGGACGCCAGGGATGTTGATCTCGAGTTCGTGCTCGAACTGGTCGCCTTTCGTCAACTCGGCGGTGGCGTGCGCCACGATCTGGCCGATGCGCGGGTCGTGCTCGACCAGGGCTTCCAGGCTTCGCCCCGAGACCGTCCCTTGTGGGATGCCGAGCATGCGCTCGAAGCGGCGGTTGCAGCGCACCAGGGTGTGGTCCCGCAGGTACGCGATCCCGGCGGGGGAGCTTTCGAGGATGGTGGACAGCTCGTAGAGGAGCTGGTGCACGTCGTCCATGCCCTGTCGAGCATCTTGGTGGGCCGGTGCCCGCGTAAGGGCGGCCCTTTCCGCCGGAGGCGGGCCGCTGGCTTGGGGCGCGTCTTCGCGGATGGCGCACAGGAAACGCCGCCGCGCGTCCGGCGCGTCACTGGCCCAGACCTGGCTTACCAGTGCGACGGCGGGAGCGGTGCCGCGGACAAGGTGAGCGCGGGCCTGCAGCGGCGCGTCGGTTGCCTCCAGCGCCACCAGGGCGAGCGGGGCATCCCACCCGCACAGCCGCTGCACCGCGGCGGGCTGTGCAGCCAGCGCGGCACCCGGCCGCAGGTCGCTGCTGAGCGCGGCCTGCGCAGCACGGTTGGCACGCAGCACGGTGCCCGCTTCGTCGAACTCGACCAGGGCCATCGGCACCAGGTCGAACCAGACGTCGTCGATGGAGGAGGGGCGAGCGGGCTGCATGGTGCGGGATCGGGTTCAGGCCTTGGGCTGCACGGTCACCCCGGGCAGCTTGCTGGAATAGTCCTTGGGCAGCTTCGACATCAGGGCCGCGGCCTGGCGTGCCATGGCCTTGTACAGCCCGGCCAGCTCCCCATCGGGTTCGGCCACCAGCGTCGGCTGGCCGCTGTCGGCCTGCTGTCGGATCTTGAGGTTCAGCGGCATCGAGCCGAGCAAGGGCACATTGAACTCGGCCGCCATGCGCTTGCCGCCGTCCTCGCCAAAGATGTGCTCCTGGTGTCCGCAGTTCGGGCAGCAGAACACCGCCATGTTCTCGACCACGCCGAGCACGGGCACGCTGACCTTCTCGAACATCTGCAGGCCCTTCTTCGCGTCCAGCAAGGCGATGTCCTGCGGCGTGGTCACGATGACGGCGGCCGTCAGCGGCGAGCGCTGGCAGATGCTCAGGTGGATGTCGCCGGTGCCGGGTGGCAGGTCGACCACGAGGTAGTCGAGCGGCTCGTCCGCGTGGCCCCAGTTGGTGAGGCGCAGCAGCTGGTCGAAGGCCTGGCTGGCCATCGGGCCGCGCCAGATGGTGGCGGACTGGTTCTCGACCAGCAGCCCCATGGACATCATCTGCAGCCCATGGTTGGTCGGCGGGTTGATTGTCTTGCCGTCCGGGCTCTCGGGCTTGCCGCTCAGGCCCAGCATCATGGGCTGGCTGGGGCCGTAGATGTCAGCGTCCAGCATGCCGACGCGGGCACCTTCGGCGGCCAGCGACAGCGCCAGGTTGACGGCGGTGGTGCTTTTGCCGACACCACCCTTGCCGGAGGCCACGGCCAGGATGTTCTTCACACCGGGCAGCAAGGCCTGGCCGCGCGTGGCCGCGTGCGTGCGGATGTCGGTGCGCCTGGTCACGTCCACACTGGTGATGCCGGGGATGCCCTTCAGGGCCGCTTCCACAAGGGCCGTGTAGGCCGACCACTGCGAACGCGCCGGGTAGCCCAGCGAGATCGCCACGCGGGCCACACCCTGGTCGACGGTGAGTGACTGGAGGTGGCGGGTGCTCACCCAGTCCTGGCCGGTCAGCGGATCGGTGACGGTGCGCAGGGCGTCAAGGGTGGCGGTCTCGAGGGGCGTGGGGGCGTTCATG
>JAJUHM010000237.1 GCA_029279925.1 Aquabacterium olei | reverse complement strand
CGTTCGATGCGCAGCATCTGGTAGGGCGTCATGAACCGCACGCCCAGTCCCACGCAGGCATCGGGTATCTTGATCCGGTTTGGCGAGTTGGACGGATGTTCGTGGGTCACGATCACATGATTGCCGGCCAGCGCGTGCGCAATCAGATAGAAGTCTGCGGCCTGCAGAAAGGTGTTGATGGCCGCCGGTGTGTATTGCTGCCCCGTGGCCCAGGTGCTGACCTGGGTGAACTGCGGCGCCAGTGCCGGCGGCGTGCGCCGAAAGAGCGCATGGCCGTGGCTCCTGGCCCAATCAGATAACTCGTCCTGGCCTGCTTCGATTTCATCAGCCACCTTGTCGATGCTGAACACTGTGCCGGCATTGCCCCTATGTGCCAGCCAGTCCCAGAAGGCGGGACAGAAATCCAGGCCGTAGTGTAGGTTCTTCGCGGACATGAACACATTGGCATCGAGCAGGTAGCTCATGCCGTGACCCCCAGCTCGCGCGCCGCTTCATAGAACGTGGCCGTCTTGCGCACACCCAACATGCGGAAGGCGTCTGGAAACGAGGTCAAGCCCTCCAGCGTGCTGGAGACAATGGCTCGGGCAAAGCGCTTGCTGGTGCGTGCACCCAGGCTATGATAGAAGTCGCCACCACTGCTGCTGCGTTCCTTCAGCGTGCGCAGCCGCTCCTGTTCCACTCGGTAGTGCTGCCACAGCGCAATCTGGCTAATGAAGCCTGCGTCGAACAGCCGGCGCAAGGCCACCAGCGTGCTGACCTTGAACTCGCGCGCCAGCCGCTGGATTTCGTCCGGAATCGGCGCGTCACGCTCGTGCACTGCTCGCAGCTCCGCCATGGGCATCAGTAGTTCCGCCGCTACCTGGTTGCACCAGCGCTCGGTTTGCTGCTCCGGCACCTGCCCCACCTGCGTGTCCGACACGCCCGTTGCGCCCAGCCACACATGGGCCAGCTCGTGCGCAAGCGTGAACATCTGCGCGGCCTTGCTGTCGGCGCCGTTCAAGAAGACCAGCGGCGCAAGGCTGTCCGCCAGCGCGAAACCTCGAAACTCGCCCACGTCTAGCTTGCGGTGGCTGTTGCTGCCGACCACGGAACTCACCATCACCATCACCCCGGCGTCCTCGGCCTTGGCGATCAACTGGCGCAACGCATCAGTCCAGGTGGGTATTTGGCGACGCGCTTCGGTGGACAGGCTCAGTGTCTCGCGCAGGCGTTGTGCCACCACCTCCGGCGCTTCCTGCAAGCTGGCGCTGCCGACAAATGGCAAGGCCGGCAAGCTGTGCATACGGGCATGGTCGCGGTACCACTCCTGCCGTTGCTGGCAGAGGTAAAGGGTATCCAGCAGGTTGCTGCTGGGTTCGGCGAGCGCCTCGTCGCCCAGGATGCGAAAGTCCGGCACCGGCAATGCCAGTGCGGGCGGCTGGGGCAGAAAAAAGTAGCCGATGGCGGTGTGCGTGAGGCGCGCGAAGTCTTCGAGTTGCTTGAGCGTGGGCTGAGCTTCGCCACTGAGCCACAAGGGCCACTTGGTGAAACGTGCCACCAGGTCGCCGTCGTCAAGGCGCGCGCGTTTCGCCGCCCAGCGAAGCACGGGCACGGAAGCAGTCACGGTCGTCATGCCTCCTCCCTAAGCGATGGGGCAAGGGTTACGTGCTCAAACCCGGCAGCCAGATCGCCCACCGTCATCGGCGGGTAGGTCGTGGTCGGCATGAAGATTTCGTGTTTTCCGAGGTTGGCAAAGAGGTCTCCCTCCGCACTATAGGCCGATGCCTGCGTGAGTATGTCTAGGCGAAAATCTCGACGTTGAAACTTCCCTTTACCGAGGTAGCCCCACTCGGCAAAAGTAATCGGTTGGCCTTCGCTGGTTTGCATTGTCAGGGCATCACCGTGGATGAGGTTTTGCGACAGCACATAGGAGGCTGCCTGATACAGGTTATCCGACTCCTCGAGATTCAGATAGTCGGCAAGGATCTCCAGCATATTAGAGCGGCACTCGGCGATGTTATCCGCCAGAAGTTCAATTCCGTAGGCGCACATCAGAGCAAGAAGAGCATAGTGTCGCTTTTCAAAGTCGGACTTTCCGAACTTGAGTTCGACGGCGGCGAGCTTCCGTTGCAAGATCCTCACAAGAAAGTTCCCGCTCCCACACGCCGGTTCCAGGAAGCGGGAGTCGATCCGCTCAGTCTCGCCCTTGACGAGGTCGAGCATCGCCTCCACCATCCACGCCGGGGTAAACACCTCCCCGTGGTCGGCGACGCGTTGTTTGGATTTGACGTAGTTCATGGGGCGATCCACTTCGGACGATGCTTCCTTGTGGTCACTGCGGGCTAACTATTAAGTCTGCTGCAGGCTACCCGCGCAGCATAGCACGGTAGCCTCAGCGCACCACTGGAAGGCAAGTCTACTGACACATCCAGCACTTATTCAAGATTTCGTCCTGCTTCGCCCGCCGAGATAGACTGCGCGATTCGCAGTCTATCTGGCTATCAGCCCGCAGTATATCCCGGTCACTCACCCGAGGTCAGAGACGGTCTGCCGGGCTGTCTACGCCATGTCCGCCTCGATTCAGGACATGCGTATAGATCATGGTCGTACTGACGTCCCGATGCCCGAGGAGTTCTTGGATCGTCCGAATATCAGAGCGGTCCTCGAGCAAATGGGTGGCAAACGAATGCCGGAAGGTATGGCAACTGGCCGGTTTGGCGATCCCGGCTTCCCGCATAGCCTCTTTGACCGCTCGCTGCAAGACGGATTCATGGAGATGATGCCGTTTCTGCTCACCGGATTGCCGATCCTGATAGAGCTTTGACGCGGGGAATACCCATTGCCAGCCCCACTCTTTTGTCGCATTCGGATACTTTCGTGCTAACGCGTGCGGGAGGGAAACGCCGTCATAGCCGTTGCTGATATCCGCTTCGTGCTGCCGTTTCACCTGTTCGAGATGGCGGCGAAGGGGTTCCTTGACGGCTGCAGGCAGCATGGTGACACGGCCCTTGTCGCCTTTGCCGGCGTGCGCCAGTAAGTGATGGGCAGGTCTTGCAATCATGCACTCGTCAGATCGAGCCGCTTCAAATGGCGACTTACCGTCGAGTAGTGGACACCGAGATGGGTGGCGATCTCGGTTAAGCGATACCCATACTGCCGATACGCCTCATCGATGCCGCGGGCCTGATCCCGATGCCGCTGAAACAGCGCATGGAGCGATGGCCGCTGAGCCTGATCGTAGATGGGGTCGGGTCTTGCAATCGCACAGTGCGCGGCATGTGTCGGTCCAGCCTGCCTGCCACTCGACCCTAGCCTCTCACTCCCCTCGCTTCTCCCGGACCGCGGTTACAGGACACATGCTTAGGCTGCGCCTTTTCTCGGTTGGCGATGTAACGCCTCGGCCACTGCATGGGGATTGCGAGCCGCGACGCGGAGGAGGGCGAGCGCCGGACCATCAGGCCTTCGCCGTCCCTGTTCCCAGTTACGGAGCGTCGCCACGCTGACCCCGATCATCAGGGCAAATTCGGCCTGCGAGGCCTTGAGCTTCTCCCGGATGCTCTTCACATCGGCCGGACGAAAGGTGGTGACGCGAGCAGGCTTCAGCGTGCCTCGACGAATGCGTCCGGCTTGCCGGATGCTGGTCAGCAGCTCTTGAAATGCCGTGTCCTTCATGAGAATTCCCTCCGAACGAGCTTGGCCAACATCTTGAGTTGGTCTGCCGTGAGGTCGCCCTGCTCGTTCTTTGCATAGAGGTACAACATATAAAACGTCTGGCTTGCCGGCTCCCAATAGTAGATGAGGCGGACCCCGCCTCGTTTGCCTCGCCCCTCCGCCGCCCATCGGAGTTTGCGCAGTCCCGCGCCACCTTGAATGATGGGGCCTTGCGTGGGCCGCAGCAACAACGCCAATTGCAGCGCCCGATAACTCTCGTCGTCTAGCTGACGCCGCACCGCGGCGGTAAACACCGGAGTCTCCACAAACCGCATGAAGAATGGTACGCCATTGGCGCACACTGACGCAAGACGCAGTTGCAAGCTGGAGTGGCGGTCCAGACTGCTTCGTCATTCGCGATGAGCCAGCGGTAGGCTTGCATAGTCGAATGATCCCTAGGGCCACTTCAGGTCTTGCCATGCGACAACCGGATCGAGGTCGCCGAGGGATGCCGCCACCGGCCGCTGCCTAGAGAACCTTGCCCCCGATGTCTGATTAATGCATATTCATGCATATGCGTACGACGCTGAACATCGACGACCAGCTCATGAAGCGGGCGGCACAGCTCACCGGAGTGCATGAAAACACTCAGCTTGTGCGCCTGGGATTGGAAGCCCTGATCTCTCGCGAAGCCGCCAAGCGGCTGATTAAGCTGGGCGGTAGCGATCCGCACGTGAAGGCCATCCGCCGGCGCCGATCCGCCTGACGATGCCCACACTGATCGATACCTCAGCGTGGATTCAGCGTTTTCGGGCCGACCTGCCGGGCCTTCATCACTTGCTCGAACAGGATCTTGCGGTATGCCACCCGTTTGTCATCGGAGAGTTGGCGTGCGAACAACTCAAACATCGCGCTGAAGTGCTGGGATCCCTGGCAACCCTACCCCAAGCCCCTGCTCTCGAATTCAAGGAAATCTTGGCTTTTCTCGAGTCCCATCAATGGTTCGGGCAGGGGTTGGGCTGGATTGACGTCCACCTGCTAGCCTCAACACTCCTTTCGGATCTCACCCTTTGGACGATGGACATCCCGCTCCAACGGACTGCAAGGAAACTTCAGTGCTTGTTTGCACGTTCTGACTCCTAACCCGCATTATTCACGATGGCTTCTACTGCAACCGCCGTGCGACCCGTTGCAATCAAAGAGCAACGGGTGCCCCGGCTGCCACAGAGCCAGGGTGAGAAGCCGAGGGCAAGGTACCTCTCCGCCGCGATGTGATCGAACGCGGCGGCTCAAGCGAAGCTTGGTATGGCGGGCATGCTCGCCGCTCGGGTCCGGCCGCCTCACCAACTCGACGGCGCGCACAGACGTGGCGCTTTTTATTCATCGCGCCGTGCGCCCATCGACGTACTGTTTCAAGTACGCCTTAGTCCTTCTCGGCTGTGTTTGCCCGTCTCGCATGGCGTCTTCGGGTACCCGTTGCTCTGTGCATGCAACGGGTCGAACATCACGAACCGTCATGAACAATGTGGGCTAGCGAATCCTGATCCGGGGGAAGCCTTCGTCGCGTACCGTCCGTCCCCTATCGACGCGACGGAGCACCGGGTTCCTGGTTTCGTTTGAGATGAGGGTCGGAGTTCGAAGGCGGACTTGTCAGCGTGACGAGAGTGCATAAACTGTACCGGTACGACTCAGTGTTTTAGCAGCCACACATTCTCTTTGGCGGGACATTTGCCCTTCAATCCACCGGATACCTCTCTGCTCGCGAGGAGCGTGAGATCATAATGCGCGGCATACTGTCTCGTGACTTCCTCGTTGCTCACGGAAAACGGAGGACCGTCCATCATGCGTTGGTCATACTCATAGCAAATCAGCAACTGCGGAGCCTTGCCTGTCATCGTTGCGAGGTGCGCGGCATAGCGATTGCGCATTTCTGCGGGGAAAGCCACCAATG
>JAJUHM010000236.1 GCA_029279925.1 Aquabacterium olei | reverse complement strand
TTCCGCGCCGCGCTGAACCCCAGGAAGATGGCCCTGCTGTCCGACTCCGGCCCGCTGTTCGATGTCCCGAAGAACGCCACACCGGCCCAGGCCCCCTCCGTGCTGCTGCACAACAAGATCCGCACCGTGTGGGGACTGGACGGCCCGCAAGGCCTGGTCACCGAGCTCATTGACAAGTACCCGCAGGCGGGCTCGGCCGACAACCTGGGCAGCATCACCGCAGGCCTGGGCAAGATCTTCCCGAAGGACCGGATCGGCTACGCCAACTTCCAGGAGGACACGAACTTCTCGGCCTTCTCGTACCAGAAGTTCTACCCGGAGATTGCGAATGCGCCGGACGAGGCCACACGGCTCAAGCTGCTGAACCAGAAGTGGCGCCAGGAGTTGACGCCCTGGGTGGCGCAGATGGAGACACAGCCCAACATCGGCTACTACATCCCCAACAAGCGCGAACTCAATGGCTCGCACTGCCTGACCATCGTGACCTTCGGGGGCACCAGCATCGTCGAGCGCGGCCTGAGTTCGGTGAAGTCCTTCGTCGACAACCTGCTCGATGGCACCGGGCCGGTGATGCGTGCGTGGGAATCGAACCCCACTTCACAGCGCGTGCTGCTGTCCGACTGGTTCGCCGACTGGATCGCCCCGCTGATTCCCTGAAGCGCAACGCAGCGGGCAGGCCTTCAGCTGGCCGCCCGCTTCACGAAGACCAGCGAAGCGCCCAGCGCCATCAGCACGCCGCCGAACAGGCGATCGCGCACGCGGCGTGCCGAGGGGCGCTTCATCAGGCGCTGCAGGCCGGCCGCCACATGGGCATAGCCCAGCCGCATCACGATGAGGTCGATCACCACGCTGGTGGCCGAGCAGATGAGCAACTGCAGCCACAGTGGCCGGGCCGGGTCCAGGAACTGGGGCAGCACCGCGACCATGAAAACAATGCCCTTGGGGTTGGTGACATTGGTGAGCACCCCCTGCGCGAAGCACACGCGCGCCGGCGTGGCCGCCGTCACGGCCATGCGCCAGGTGGCGCCGCTGGCCGGCGTGTCGGCCACCACCTCGGGCTCGCGGGTGGCCGCGCGCCACTGGCCGATGCCCAGCCACACCAGGTAAGCAGCGCCGGCCCACTTCAAGGCGGTGAAAGCCTGCTCCGAAGCCAGCAGCACCGCGCCCAGCCCGACGCCCGACACCAGCAGCACGGCCACCAGCCCCACCTGCAAGCCCAGCACCCCGGGCATCACCCCGCGCACGCCGCGCGCCATGCTGTGCGTCATCGTCAGCAAGGCGCCCGAGCCGGGCGACACCGAAATCAAGGTCATGGCCGCGACATAGGCCATCCACACGTGCAGGTCCATGCCCGCACTCTAACCCGCCAGCGGCGGAAACGCAGGACAATGCGGGCCTGCCCGTGCGGCCCGCGCGCCTCCGCGCGACCGACACGGCGCAGCCCCCGCCGCCTCCGTCTGCCTCGCCTCGTGTCCACCGCCCTGCCCTCTCGCTCCGCCGCGCCCCAGATCCCCATCCTGCCTGCAGCCCCGGCAGGCAACGCGGCGCCCGGCCCGGACACCGGCACACTGAAGGCCGGGCAGCACCTCCGCGTGCTGGCGCTCATCCCGCCGATGACGCAGCTCAACACGCCCTACCCTTCAACCGCGTACCTGACCGGCTTTCTGCGCTCACGCGGTGTGGCCGCGTTCCAGGAAGACCTGGCGCTTGCGCTGGTGCTGAAACTGCTGTCGCCCGACGGGCTAACCCGGCTGCGGCCGCTTGCCGAGGCCGTGCCCGAGCGCCGCCGCAGCGCCACCCTGCAGCTGTTTCTGGCCGAGTTCGACCGCTATCACGCCACCCTCGGCCGCGTGATCGCTTTCCTGCAAGGCCGCGACCCCACGCTGGCGCACCGCATCAACACCCGCGGCTACCTGCCCGAAGGGCCGCGTTTCCAGAGCCTCGACAACTATGTCGACGACGAGGGCGGAGACCCGCTGTCGTGGGCCTTCGGCGCCCTGGGCCTGCAGGACCGTGCCCGGCATCTGGCCACGCTGTACCTCAACGACCTGGCCGACGTGCTGAAGCAGGCCGTCGACCCGCGCTTCGAGTTCGTGCGCTACGCCGAATCGATCGCCGCCAGCCAGCACAGCTTCGACCCGCTGGCCGAGGCCCTGGCCGCCCCGCCCAACCTGATCGACACGACGCTGGCCACGTTGACGCTGGACGCCGTGCAGCGCCACCAGCCCGACCTGGTGCTGCTGTCCGTGCCCTTCCCGGGCAACGTGTATGCCGCATTGCGCATCGCGCAGACCATCAAGGCGCACCATCCCACAGTCCGCATCGGCCTGGGCGGCGGCTTCGTCAACACCGAGCTGCGCGAGCTGGCCGAGCCACGCCTGTTCGATTTCGTCGACTTCGTGACGCTGGACGCCGGCGAGCGCCCGCTGCTGGCCCTGCTGGAGCACCTGGCCGGCGCCCGACCCACCGAACAGCTGGTGCGCACCTTCCTGCGCGACGAGACGGGGGCCGTGCGGTTGACGCGCCACCCGGAGCCGGACGTGCCGTTCGAGCACGTTGGCACACCCACCTGGGACGGCCTGCCGTTGCACGACTACCTGTCGCTGCTCGACATGCTGAACCCGATGAACCGGCTGTGGTCGGACGGGCGCTGGAACAAGCTCACGGTGGCGCATGGCTGCTACTGGAAGAAGTGCAGCTTCTGCGACGTGAGCCTGGATTACATCTCGCGCTACGAAGCGGCTTCGGCCGCCGAACTGGCCGACCGCATCGAGGCGATCGTGAAGGAGACCGGCCAGACCGGCTTTCACTTTGTGGACGAAGCCGCGCCCCCCAAGGTGCTGCGCGCACTGGCTCATGAACTGATCCAGCGCCAGCTCGGCATCTCGTGGTGGGGCAATGTGCGCTTCGAAAAATCGTTCACGCCCGAGCTGTGCCAGCTGCTGGCCGACAGTGGCTGCATCGCCATTTCCGGCGGGCTGGAAGTGGCCAGCGACCGCCTGCTGCAGCTGATGAAGAAGGGCGTCTCGGTGGAGCAGGTCGCGCGCGTGACCCGCGCCTTCAGCGACGCCGGCATCCTCGTGCATGCCTACCTGATGTACGGCTTTCCGACGCAGACCGTGCAAGACACGGTCGATGCACTGGAGTACGTGCGCCAGCTGTTCGAGAACGGCTGCATCCAGTCCGGCTTCTTCCACCGCTTTGCGTGCACCGTGCACTCACCAGTGGGGCAGGACCCGGCCGCCTATGGCGTGACGCTGCAGCCGCTGCCGGCCGGTGGCTTCGCGAAGAACGACGTGGCCTTCATCGACCCCACAGGCGTCGACCACGACGCGCTGGGCAAGGCGCTGAAAAAGGCCATCTACAACTTCATGCATGGCATCGGGCTGGACGCCGATGTGCGCAGCTGGTTCGATGTGCGCGTGCCGAAACCCACGGTGGGGCGACACCGGATTGCCAAGGCGCTGACCCAACCCAGCGGGGGCCGCTGACAAGAAAAAAGCGGACCCGAAGGTCCGCTTTGTGCGAGGGGATGCGCCTGGGGCCCGAGCCCCGCGTCCCCCCCTGAGCCGATCAGGCCGACTTGCGGCGGCGGGCGATCAGGCCGATCACGCCCAGGCCAGCCAGGGTCATGGCGACGGAACTGGCTTCGGGAACCGGGGGGATGTCCGGACCGCTGATCGTGAACGAGAAGTCCGAGAGGCTCTTCACCGGGCCGACGAACTGGAAGGACAGGGTGTAAGACGAACCCACCAGTGCAGAGGCCAGGAAGGTGTAGCCCGACGTCGTGGTCGTGGTAGACGTCTCCATGGTGTACGGGGTGGTCCCGCTGAAAGTGACGTTGTCCAGCAGGCCAGCCACGCTGGTCAGCGAAACCTCGACGTCACCCTTCACACCGGTGATGAAGGTGTACTCATACGTACCGGGCACGGTGTTGAGGAACGTGGCCGTGTAGTTGGTGGTCAACGTGCCCAGGTCGGTGACCGTCGTCGCGGCGCCCGCAGACGTCACCGCTGCAAACGCAGCCACAGCCATCAGGCTTTTTGCCAATTGTTTAACGCTCATGGTTACTCCAGTGTGGAATGGTTAAGAGAGCGCCGCCCCTTTTTATATTGTGTTACAGCCCGTCAGGGCGCTCGCTGAGTGTGAATCTACGCGTCCCCTGTCTCCGCACAACCCCCTAGAGGCTGACACCCCCCTGTTCTGGTGGGTGGCGCGCGGAACCCGGGTCCTTCACGGCCTTTACAGCCATGAAAAAAGGGGCCGAAGCCCCTATTGGTGTTCAGTCATCCGACTCAGTCGGATACCGCGTCTCACGCGGCCAGACGCTGCTCGAGCTTGGCCTTGGTGGCCGGCATGGCGGCGGGCAGGTTGTACGACAGCTGGGTGAAGAGCTCGTCGTGCAGCTTCAGCTCCTGCTGCCAGGCGGCCTTGTCGATGCCGATCACCGACTGGAACTGCTCCTTGGTGAAGTTCAGGCCGTTCCAGTTGATGTCTTCGTAGGTGGGGCTCACGCCGAAGGCGTTTTCCACGCCGCCGGCCTTGCCTTGCAGGCGACCCAGCATCCACTCCAGCACGCGCATGTTCTCGCTGTAGCCCGGCCAGACGAACTTGCCGTCGGCGCCCTTGCGGAACCAGTTCACGCAGAAGATCTTGGGCAGCGCGTGGCCGGCGCCCTGCAGCTTGGCGCCCAGGTCCAGCCAGTGCTGGAAGTAGTCGCTCATGTTGTAGCCCATGAAGGGCAGCATGGCGAACGGGTCGCGGCGCACCACGCCTTGCTGGCCGAAGGCCGCGGCGGTGGTTTCCGAACCCATGGTGGCAGCCATGTAGACGCCTTCGGTCCAGTCACGGGCCTCGGTCACCAGCGGCACGGTGGTCGAGCGGCGGCCGCCGAAGATGAAGGCGTCGATCGGCACGCCGGCGGGGTTGTCCCATTCCGGGTCCAGCACCGGGTTGTTGGTGGCGGCCACGGTGAAGCGAGCGTTCGGGTGAGCGGCCTTGACGCCCTTTTCCTTGGCAATGGCCGGGGTCCAGTCGTTGCCCTGCCAGTCGATCAGGTGAGCCGGGGCCTCGTCGGTCATCGACTCCCACCACACGTCGCCGTCGTCGGTCAGGGCCACGTTCGTGAAGATCACGTCGCGGTCCAGCGACTTCATGCAGTTGAAGTTGGTCAGCGTGTTGGTGCCCGGGGCCACGCCGAAGTAGCCGGCTTCCGGGTTGATGGCGTAGAGCTTGCCGTCGGCACCCGGCTTGATCCAGGCGATGTCGTCACCAATCGTGGTGACCTTCCAGCCGTTGTAGCCCTCGGGCGGAATCAGCATCGAGAAGTTGGTCTTGCCGCAGGCAGACGGGAAGGCGGCGGCCACGTGGAACTTCTGGCCTTCAGGGTTGGTCACGCCCAGCAGCAGCATGTGCTCGGCCAGCCAGCCCTGGTCGCGGCCCATGGTCGAGGCGATGCGCAGCGCGAAGCACTTCTTGCCCAGCAGCGCGTTGCCGCCGTAGCCCGAGCCATACGACCAGATCTCGCGGGTCTCGGGGTAGTGGACGATGTACTTGGTGTCGGGGTTGCAGGGCCAGGCCACGT
>JAJUHM010000235.1 GCA_029279925.1 Aquabacterium olei | reverse complement strand
TGCGTCTGGCCGGTGTGGAAACCGTCGTGGCCGAAGGCTTCGAGCGCATCCACCGCACCAACCTGATCGGCATGGGCGTGCTGCCGCTGGAGTTCAAGCCGGGCACCACCCGCCTGACCCTGGGCCTGGACGGCACCGAAACCTTCGACGTCGAAGGCGACCTCAAGCCCCGCGCCGACCTGACCCTGGTGATCCACCGCAAGAACGGTCAGACCGAGCGCGTGACCGTGACCAGCCGCCTGGACACCGCCGAAGAGGTGTCGGTGTACGAAGCCGGTGGCGTGCTGCAGCGTTTCGCCCAGGACTTCCTGGCGGCGAACAAGTGACCTCTCCGAGCGCCTTCGCCTCCCACAAGGAGGCGGAGCCCGGGCAAGCAAAGTCCACGAGGCTTTGCTTGCCTGGCGGTGGCCGGGCCCCGTTCGCAAACCCGAAACCATGCTGACTTCTCTGCGCATCCGTCACTTCCGGGCCTGGCAAGACACCGGGCCCGTGCGGCTCGCGCCGCTCACCGTGTTCTTCGGTGAGCACGGCACCGGCAAGAGCAGCCTGGGCCATGCACTGGCCCTGCTGGATCCGCACGCCCACGAGGCGGTGTCCGGCCAGCAGGCCGGCTTTGCGCTGGATGCGGTGTGGCAAGCCGGCGGTCAGCGTGTCAGTCGACACCTTTCCACAGCATCGGTGCCTGAACCCACGCCAGCCCCCCTCACCTTTGTCGACACCGAGGCACAGGGAAGCCGCATCCCGCTGCCCTCGGCCGGCGCCCCGGCCGTGTCGCACTGGCTGCACGCCATGGGCCTGGATGCGCCCTCGACGGCCTCGCAAACCGGCCGCAGTGCCCGCCATGCGCGGCACCTGCTGGCTCACCTCTTCGACACCCCGCACGGTGGCACGGCGTGGCTCGAGCACCCCGAGGCCCACCTGCATCCCAAGGCCCAGGCCGTGCTGGCCGACGCCCTGATTGCGGCGGTCCAGGCGACGGCCACAGGGGATCGCCCGGGCGTTCAGTGCATCGTCGAAAGCCACTCCGAAGCCCTGCTCAACCGCCTGCAGCGCCGCGTGGCCGAAGCGGTGATCCCGCCCGATGACCTCGCGCTGTACGTGTGCCGCCTGCGCGGCCCACATGCCGAACTGGAAGCGCTGCGGCTCAACGCCTACGGCGACATCGAGAACTGGCCCGAAGACCTCTTCGGCCACGACATGACCGACATCACCGCCCGCACGTTGGCCGCCCTGCGCCGCCGCCAGGCTGACACCGGGGAGCCCCAGGCATGAAGGCGGTGATCGACACCAACGTGCTGCTGGTGGCCAATGGCCAGCATGCGGACGTTTCGCCCGGCTGCGTGGCCGCCTGCGTGGCGCACCTGCAGGCCATGCAGGCCAGCGGCGTGACGGTCATCGACGACGGCCATCGCATCCTGGACGAGTACCTGCACAAGACCCAGGCCAACCGCCCCAAGGGCGTCGGCGACGTGTTCCTGAAATGGCTGCTTCGCCAGGTGGCCAATCCTCAGCGCGTCGAACGGGTGCCACTGACAGAGACCGGCGAGCAGACCTACGCCGAGTTCCCGTCGACCGCCCTGCAACCCCGCTTCGACCCATCCGACCGCAAGTTCGCCGCCGTCGCCCACGCCCACCCCGACAAGCCGCCCATCTGGGAAGCCGCCGACAGCAAGTGGCTGGACTGGTGGCCGGCCCTCAAGGCCTGCGGCGTGCAGGTCGAGTTCCTCTGCCCCGAAGACACGTGCGACTTCTACCGCAAGAAGTTTCCGGACCACCCGCTTCCGCCGCTGCCTCGCGCACCGGCCACCTCAGCATGACGGATTTCTTTCGCTTCCCGCACACCCCGCACATCGCCTGGCTGGCTGCCGGTGAACCGCGCGAGGACAAGGTGCTGTCGCCCGCCGAGGCCCATGCCCTGCTGGCACACAAGGTCGTGGTCGAAGAGAAGCTCGACGGCGCGAACCTCGGCTTCTCGCTCGACGAGCACGGCGAGTTGCGTGCGCAGAACCGCGGGCAGTATCTGAGCGATCCGCACGCGGGCCAGTTCGCCCGCATCCCGATGTGGCTGCAGCAGCATGGCGACGCCTTGCTGGCCGAGCTGACACCAGACCTCATCTTCTTCGGCGAATGGTGCGCCGCGCGCCACTCGCTGGACTATGGTGCCCTGCCCGACTGGTTCCTGTTGTTCGACGTGTACGAACGCAGCCAGGGCCGCTTCTGGAGCACCGCCCGCCGCAATGCGCTGGCCGCCCGCGCCGGCCTGGTCACCGTGCCCCGCCTGTTCGAGGGCCACACCACACTGGACGCGCTCAAGCTCATGGTGTCCAGCACCCCGAGCCGCTACCGCAACGGCCCGCTCGAAGGCATGGTGATCCGCCACGAATCCGAAACCTGGTGTGAAAACCGCGCCAAGCTCGTGCGCCCCGATTTCACCCAGGCCATCGACACCCACTGGCGCAAACGCGCCATCGAATGGAACCGCGTCGACCACGATGCGGCCTACCGCAACTGACCTCTCCACCGGACACAGCCATGGCACACGCACCCCAAGTCAAGATCCCGGCCACCTACATCCGCGGCGGCACGAGCAAGGGCGTCTTCTTCCGCCTGCAGGACCTGCCCGCAGCCTGCCAGGTTCCCGGCGAAGCGCGCGACAAGCTGTTCCTGCGCGTCATCGGCAGCCCCGACCCGTACGCGGCCCACATCGACGGCATGGGCGGCGCCACGTCCAGCACCAGCAAGTGCGTGATCCTGTCGAAGGCCAGCCAGCCCGACCACGATGTGGACTACCTCTATGGCCAGATCTCGATCGACAAGCCCTTCGTGGACTGGTCGGGCAACTGCGGCAACCTGTCCACCGCCGCGGGCGCCTTCGCGATCCACGCCGGCCTGGTCGACCCGGCCCGCATCCCGCAGAACGGCACGGCCGTGGTTCGCATCTGGCAGGCCAACATCGGCAAGACCATCATCGCGCACGTGCCCGTCACCAACGGCCAGGTGCAGGAAACCGGTGATTTCGAGCTCGATGGCGTGACCTTCCCGGCCGCTGAGATCGTGCTCGAGTTCATGGACCCATCCGACGATGGCGACGAAGGCGGCTCGATGTTCCCGACCGGCAACCTGGTCGATGACCTTCTCGTTCCGGGCCTGGGCACACTGAAGGCAACGATGATCACGGCGGGCATTCCCACGGTCTTCGTCAATGCCAAGGACATCGGCTACACCGGTACGGAACTGCGCGAGCAGATCAACAGCGACCCCGAGGCACTCAAGCGGTTCGAGGCGATCCGTGTGGCGGGTGCCCTGCGCATGGGCCTGATCAAGACCCCCGAAGAAGCCGCCACGCGCCAGCACACGCCCAAGATCGCCTTCGTCGCACCGCCTCAGTCCTATGCCGCGTCCAGTGGCAAGACGATCGAAGCCGGCGACATCGACCTGCTGGTGCGCGCGCTGTCGATGGGCAAGCTGCACCACGCGATGATGGGCACCTGCGCCGTCGCCATCGGCACCGCCGCAGCCATCCCGGGCACCCTGGTCAACCAGGCGGCCGGCGGCGGCGAACGCGAAGCCGTGCGCTTCGGCCACCCTTCCGGCACCCTGCGCGTCGGCGCCCAGGCAAAGCAGGTCGACGGCCAGTGGACGGTCACCAAGGCCATCATGAGCCGCAGCGCGCGCATCATCATGGAAGGCTGGGTGCGCGTGCCTGGCGACACCTTCTGATCCCTCCGGCAGGACACGCCCCTCGCCCCGGGGGGCACGGCTTTCCACATGGCGTGATCCCGCGCACGGCCCGAGGGGTCTTGCGGTGTGCCGAAGCGGTCTTTCGGTGGCAATATCACGGGTGGCGTGCTGACTGCGATCGGGGAGGTTCCCGCCCGTGCGGTCCGGCCCCGTCAACACCTGAATCACCCGCTGCCAGCCCCCCGCCTGCCATGACCGCCTCCCTTCGTCACGCTCAGCGCATCCGCACCTTCGCCGTGTCTGCCGGCATCATGCTGGGCATGGCCCTGGCCACCCTGGCGCCGCAACTCGGTCATGCGGCCGAGGTGAAAAAGACCAAGCGCACGCTGGTCGAGAAGATTGTGGCGCTGCCCGAAGCCACCGTGGAGCAGCTGCAGGCCGCCGAGCGCGTGCTGATCGGCAAGTACCAGTGCGAATTCGGCAAGGCCGTGCAGATCGACCGGCACGCCCGCAACGATGGCTACTTCGACCTGCGACTCGGCCAGCAATCCTGGACGATGAAGCCCGTGCTGTCGTCGACCGGGGCCGTGCGCCTGGAGGACGTCAAGGGCGCGGCGCTGATGATCCAGATCCTCACCAAATCGATGCTGATGGACCCGAAGCGTGGCCAGCGCCTGGTGGATGGCTGTGTGCATGACACGCAGCGGGCCGCCGAAGAGGACCTACGCCGCAACCCGCGCCCCTCGGTCTTCGGCCTGAACAGCGACACGCCGGCCGACGGCAAGTGACAACCCAGCCGGACACCTGTCCGGCTGTTTGCTTTCTGGGGGCCGTCAAGCCACTGGTTTCCCCTGAAGAACAGCACAAAGCCCAGCGGAATTGATGCTCAACGGCCGCGCCTCGGCACGAGATCCACACATTTTCGGCCTGCGGTGTGGCTTTCCTTCCGCTCCTGGGGGAAAATAGCGAATTGTGCGAAGTCTTATAGAAGACTTCCTGCCCCGGGTCGAGCAGCACACCCGTTCTGCCCACCGCGGTGAATCCTTTTCCGTCCCCGCCCCACAAAGGTGATCTTCATGTTGCAAGCCTACCGTCAACACGTTGCCGAGCGCGCCGCGCTGGGCATCCCCCCGCTGCCCCTGTCGGCCCAGCAAGTCGCCGAGCTGATCGAGCTGATCAAGAATCCGCCGGCCGGCGAAGACGCTTTCCTGCTCGACCTGCTGACCCATCGCGTGCCGCCGGGCGTGGACGACGCCGCCAAGGTGAAGGCTTCCTTCCTGTCGGCCGTCGCCCATGGTGACCTGGCCGTGGCCCTGATCTCGAAGGCCAAGGCCACCGAGTTGCTGGGCACCATGGTCGGTGGCTACAACGTCAAGCCGCTGATCGACCTGCTGTCGGACGCCGAAGTCGGCACCGTGGCCGCCGAAGCCCTGAAGAAGACCCTGCTGATGTTCGACGCGTTCCACGACGTGGCCGAACTGGTCAAGGCCGGCAACGCCAACGCCAAGGCCGTGATGCAGTCGTGGGCCGACGCCGAGTGGTTCACCAGCCGTCCGGAAGTCGCCAAGAAGATCACCGTGACCGTGTTCAAGGTGCCTGGCGAAACCAACACCGACGACCTGTCGCCCGCCCCGGACGCCTGGAGCCGCCCGGACATCCCGATGCACTACCTCGCCATGCTGAAGAACACGCGCCCTGACGCGGCCTTCAAGCCCGAGGAAGACGGCAAGCGCGGCCCGATCCAGTTCATCGAAGACCTGAAGAAGAAGGGCAACCTGGTTGCTTACGTCGGCGACGTGGTCGGCACCGGTTCTTCGCGCAAGTCGGCCACCAACAGCGTGATCTGGGCCACCGGCGAAGACATCCCCTTCGTGCCCAACAAGCGCTTCGGCGGCGTGACCCTGGGCG
>JAJUHM010000234.1 GCA_029279925.1 Aquabacterium olei | reverse complement strand
GCTGGCCAAGGGGCGGCTGGTCAACCTGGGTTGCGCCACCGGGCACCCGAGCTACGTGATGAGCAGCTCGTTTGCCAACCAGACGATCGCGCAGATCGAGCTCTACACGCACCGCGACTTCTACGAAAAGGGCAAGGTCTACGTGCTGCCCAAGCACCTCGACGAGAAGGTGGCCCGCCTGCAGCTGGTGACGCTCAACGCCCAGCTGACCGAGCTGACCGACGAGCAGGCCGCCTACATCGGCGTGCCCAAGCAGGGCCCGTACAAGCCCGACACGTATCGGTACTGACCACCCCCTACGGCCTTCGGCCGCCCCCTCAAGGGGGCAACCACCAGCGGCCCGGCGAAGCCGGTTCCGCGGTGGTTTGCTCGATCGCGGTGCTCGGCGTGAGTGCCTCGATCCATCACAAGGAAATTCATGCCACGCGCTGATCAGCTACTCGTTCAACAAGGGCTTGCGCCCACCCGCTCGGCGGCCCATCGGCTGATCGACGCCAGTGCGGCGCAGTGGCTCGGCCCCAAGGGCTGGACCGCGCTGCGCAAGGCCGGCGAAGACCTGCCCGAGGACGCGCAGCTGCGCGTGACCAACGACGACGAGTTGCGCTGGGTGTCGCGCGCCGGGCTCAAGCTGGAAGGCGCCCTGGCACACATCGGCCTCGATGTGTCGGGCATGACCTGTCTGGATGTGGGCCAGAGCACCGGTGGCTTCACCGACGTGCTGCTGACGCAGGGCGCCGCCCGCGTGGTGGGCGTGGAAGTGGGCCATGGTCAGCTCCACGACAAGCTCAAGGCCGACGACCGCGTGGTCTGCCTGGAAAACGTCAACGCCCGCGAGCTGGACGCCAGCCCGCTGCGCGAACACGCCCCGGCCGACGGCTTCGACCTGATCGTGGCCGACCTGTCTTTCATCGCCCTGTCCAAGATCGTGCCCCACCTCGGCCCCTGGCTGAAGCCGGGCGGGCAGGTGGTGTTGCTCATCAAGCCGCAGTTCGAGGTCGGCAAGGAGCACGTGGGCAAGGGCGGCGTGGTCAAGGACCCGGCCCAGCACGCACGCGCCCGCGACATCGTGCGCCGCGCCTGTACCGACCTGGGCTGGAAGGTCCACAAGGGCTTTGCCAGCCCGATTGCGGGCGGCGACGGCAACCTCGAGTTCTTCATCTGGGCGCAATCGCCCGTGCCCGACCAAGAGTGAGTTCATGACGACCCTGACGAGTTCGCAGCACGCGCTGCCCATCAGCATGGAGTTCTTCCCGCCCAAGACCCCCGAGGGCGTGGACAAACTGGCGGCCGTGCGGCAGCAGCTGTACCCGCTGAAGCCCACTTACTGCTCGGTGACGTATGGCGCCGGCGGCTCGACCCAGGACGGCACGCTGCAGACGGTGTGCGCCATCCTGCGCGAGGGCTTCGATGCCGCGCCGCACTTTTCGTGCATCGGCGCCAGCAAGGACGGCGTGCGCGCCCAGTTGCAGCAGTTCAAGGCAGAAGGCATCCGCCGGATCGTGGCCCTGCGCGGCGACCTGCCCAGCGGCTACGGCGGCTTCGGCGAGTTCCGGTACGCCTCGGACCTGGTGGCCTTCATCCGGGCCGAAACCGGGGATCACTTCCACATCGAAGTGGCGGCCTACCCCGAGATGCACCCGCAGGCCCGCAACCCGCAGGCCGACCTGCAGGCCTACGTGACCAAGGTGAAGGCCGGCGCCAACGCCGCGCTGACCCAGTACTTCTACAACACCGACGCCTACTTCCGCTTCGTGGACGAGGCCGCGGCACTGGGCGCCGACATCCCGGTCATCCCGGGCATCATGCCGATCACCAACAGCAGCCAGCTGCTGCGGTTCTCCGACGCCTGTGGCGCCGAGATTCCGCGGTGGATCCGCACGCGGCTGGAAGGCTTCGGCGACGACAAGGCCTCGATCCAGGCCTTCGGTCTCGACGTGGTGACCGACCTGTGCGACCAGCTGCGCTGCGCCGGCGTGCCGGGCCTGCACTTCTACACGATGAACCAGTCGGGGCCGGTGAAGGCCATCTGCGAGCGCCTCGGCCTGACGCCCGCAGCCTGATCTGTTCGGTACACCCGGGAGGGGGGCTCAAGGTGTTGCATTTGCGCATCACTCTTGTCTGATCTGACGCAAAGTGCGTCGGCCAGGGCCCCCGTTGTCGTCCCCGTCGACCGGGGCGACTTGATGCAGCACAAGTCCGTGCCGCGTTCCGCTTGTTGCAATGAAGTCATGGAAAGCCCGCCGGCGATCCACCCCGCCATTGAACAAGAAGGAACCACCATGAGCACCATCTTCAACCGCTCGAGCCTGATTGCCGCAGCCGCCCTGGCCTGCGCCGCCCTGACCCCCGCCGTCTCGCAAGCTGCGGCCGGTGACATCGTGGTGCGTGCCCGTGCGCTGTACCTGGAGCCGGCCAACGAGAGCGATGCGATCCCGTCGCTGGAAGTGCCCGAGAACGCCATCAAGGTCAGCAGCAAGTACATCTGGGAAATCGACGCGTCGTACTTCGTGACCGACAACGTCGCCCTGGAACTGATCGCCACCTCGCCGCAGAAGCACACCGTGTCGATCGGTGACACCAAGCTGGGCACCGTGCGCCACCTGCCGCCCACGCTGACCGTGCAATACCACTTCGCCCCGACCAACCCGGTGGTGCGCCCCTACATCGGCGCCGGCCTGAACTACACGCGTTTCTCGGCCGTGAAGCTGGCCGTGCCTGAAGTCGCCGAACTGGAACTGGAGAAGAACAGCTGGGGCCCGGCCTTCCAGATCGGGGCTGACTTCCCCATCACCGACCGCCTGTCGCTGAACGTCGACTTCAAGAAGATCGACATCCGCTCGGACGTGAAGATCAAGGGCACCGACACCGTCGTGACCCGCGTGAAGATCGACCCGATCCTGTTTGGTATCGGCCTGGCCTACCGCTTCTGATCGGCCTTGCCTGGCCGGCTGTGATGCCGGCCGGCACGACCCGCTCCAAGCCCCCGTCAGGGGGCTTTTTCATGGGGGCTTTCAGTCCAGGGGTGAAAGCACGAGCAATCCGTCGCCTCGCGTCGGATGACGCGTCCCGTGCTTGAGGGGTGTTTAAGGGTCAACGATATGCGGTGGATGCCGCCTCGGCTGCAGCATGGGTCCAACTGCTTTCACGCAGTCCAACCAACCTACAGCACAAGGTGACAGACATGCACAGCACTCTCTTCCGGCTGAGCCAGGCGGGCGCCGCGGTGGCCGCCCTCGTGGCCTCTGCCGCCGTTCAGGCCGCGGCGTTCACGGCACCGACCCAGGCCATTCTGGCGCTCAGCTCCGACATCTCGTCGGCCCTGACGGGGACCACGTTCTCGGCCCTGGGTGGCGCCACCTACAACAGCAGCACCAACACCCTGAGCGAGGCCTTCACCTCGGTGACGCTCAGCAGCGCCGCGGCCACCGACTTCGTCGGCCTGACCGATGCCGCCTCCGGCTTCCTGCTGACCAGCGACAAGGGCCAGAAGCTCAGCATCACCAACATCAGCTACGCCCAGGCCAGCAAGGCGCTGAGCGGCGTGCTGGCCGTGGATGGCTCAGTGAAGTACACCGGGCAGATCCTGACCAGCGCCACCGCGACCGTCAGCGAGAGCTTCAACGCCGCGCTCGGGACGGGTTATCTGTCCACCGGCAACCTCTACCTGACCGCCGGCGCGGCCAACGCCATGCTGACGGCATTCGGCCTGTCCACCTTCTACAGCGGCTTCCTGCAGACCGTGAACTTCGGGACGTTTGCCGCCGACGTCACGGGTGCGACGCCGGCCGTGCCCGAGCCGTCTACCTACGCGCTGATGGGCATCGGTCTGGTCGGCATCGCGGCGGTCGACCGCCGCCGCGCCAGCCGCAGCTGAACTGACGAAACGAGACGGACCTTGTACGCCCCCGCCATGGGGGCGTTTTTCCTGGGCGGCCGGGTTCAGCCGCCCCAGGTGGCCGACGGGGTGAGCACCGCCATCAGCGGCACATCGTGGTCGGCGGGCGCCAGCTCGGCGGCCGACACCAGGCCCTCGTCCCACGCCAGGCCGATGGCGGTCACCTCGGGGTGCGCCGCCAGGTAGCGGTCGAAGTAGCCGCCGCCGTAGCCCAGACGAAAGCCTTCGGTCGTGAAGCCGACGCAAGGCACCAGCACGACATCGGGTTGAACCGTTTGGGTCGATGAGGGCGCGGGCAGCCCGCATTCGTCGCGGGTGGCCGGCTCGCTGCCATCCCAGGGCCGAAAGCGCATCTCGACCGGGGCCTTGCTGGCATAGGGCAGGGCCAGCGCACACCCGGATCCCGCGTGGGCCGCCAGGGCGATGTCCCTTGGGTTAAATTCGCCCCTGACAGGCCAGTACAGCCCCAGACACATCGGCTCCAGCTGGGCCAGCACGGCGGCCAGCCGGTCTGCCAGGGCCTGCTGCGCAGCGTGCGCGGCAGGGCCGGCGGACCATGCCTGCCGGGCGCTGAGCAGACGTTGCCGGAGGGCACGGCGGGCTTCGGCGGCGGGTGTGAGGGCGGGGGGCGCGGTCATCAGACAAGGTCCATCAATTGAACATCTTTCGACAGTATGCGTCCCGCGCCCCGGCCGTGCGGGCGTTCGGCCTCTCTTGCGGCGTGCCGCGCGGTGCCAGATCGGCGGCGGCGGCCGTCGGCGCCTGGCTGCTCGCGTCGGCGGCCGCCGTCCTGCCCGGCAGCATGACGGCGACCGTGTTGCTGACGCCGCGGCCCGCTGCGGCGCAGCTGGCCCCCGTCAATGACGCGCTCATCCTGGAGGCGCGTGAAGCCTGGCGCGTGCGCGACAGGCAGCGCCTGACCAGCGCCCGCGACGGCCTGATCGCCACCGGCCACCCGCTGGCGCCCTGGGCCGACTACTGGCTCTTCATGGCGCGCCTGAGCGACATCAGCCCGGCCGAAGTCGACGCCTTTCTGGGGCGCTGGCCGGACGCCTACGTGGCCGACCGGGCTCGCAATGACTGGCTGCTCGAACTGGGGCGCCGGCGCGATTGGGCCACCTTCGTGCGCATCCAGCCCGCTTTCCGGATGAACGACGACCGCGAGGTCACCTGCCTGGGGTTGCTGGCCCGGCATCAGCTGGGCATCCCGATGGAAGGGCCGGGCGAGTTGCGCGAGCAGGCCCGCCAGGCCTGGTGGGGGCAGCGCGACCCCGACCAGGGCTGCGACACCATGGCGCAGGCGCTGCTCAACGCCGGGGTGCTGACCCAGGCCGATGTGTGGGTCAAGCTGCGGCTGGCGCTGGAGGGCGACAAGTTCAAGACCGTGCAGCAGAGCGCACGCCTGCTGGGCGGCGAGCCCCTGGCGCAGGCGGTGGCGCGGTTGGTGAGCCAGCCGGCCTCGTTCCTGAAGCCGGGAGGCGTCACTGCGGCGGCGCCCGCCGCCCGCGAGGCCCCGGGCGCCGCCATCGGGGCCCCGGGGGCGCCCAAGCGGCCGAAGGTGACGTCGAAGGCCCGTGCCCGGCCGGTGCCCGCGCCCATTCCGCTGGTGTTGCCCGAGGCGGTCGAGGCCCAGCTCAACCTGCTGGCCTTCATCCGCTGGGCGGGCACGGACACGGCCGCCGCGGCCGCAGCCAT